>NZ_JAGDWY010000096.1:5141-5438 GCF_023256235.1 Desulfurella sp. | reverse complement strand
TAAAAGGTGATTTCAAAAGCCCAAAAATCAATAAGATATAGACAAAAGGAGGAGGTTAGATGAAGAAATATCCATCATTGATTATGTCATTTGTAAGTGTTATATTTTTATCTGGCTGTGCTAGTTTGCCCCAACAACAAGCTAGTTTATCATCTGCTCAAGAAAGGAATATTACTCTTGGGCTGGTGCAAAAATATATACACAATGGTGACTCTCAATCAAGGGTAGCAGAAGTTCTCGGCTCTCCAAATATTGTTATAAAGGATAGCGATGGGAACGAAACTTGGATATATGATA
>NZ_JAGDWY010000096.1:0-5085 GCF_023256235.1 Desulfurella sp. | reverse complement strand
TTTTTATTGCATCTTGCGAAACTCCTAGTGTCAACCTAACAGAAAGCGTTAGCACATTTAAAATAAGAGGATATCAGACACGAACATACGATACAACAGACACAAAAATGGTTATGAAAGCAATGGTTAACGCTCTGCAAGACGAAGGTTTTGTGATAAAGGTTTTAAATACAGATATGGGTTTAATAACCGCAGAAAGAACATTTCAAACTATTAACAAGGGTCAGAAATTTTGGTATGGAGTTCAATATGGTTACGATGTAGCTACTATCGTGGAAGGCAATATCAGCGTTGATAGGTTCGGCAACCAAACCAAGGTTAGAGCAAATTTCATAGAAAAAGTTGTTAATACAAAAGGTGGTATAACAAAAGTAAAACAGGTAGATGATCCAAAACTATACCAGGAGTTTTTCGCTCAAGCACAAAAAAGCATTTTTATTGAGAAAGAAAAGGTATATTAAAATGGAGGAATAATGAAGGATTTGAACGATCTTTGCAAGAAGCTAGCAGATATCATTAACGAGTGCCAGATTGAGATTTTAGAGTATTGCAAAAGCATAGGAGTATCAAAACTCACAGTAAGTAGGCCCGAATGGGTTTCGCCTTCTAATCCATCATTTACATTGCAGACGGTTTCTACTGAAGAGGTTATTGAACGGATAAAAAATATCAAAGTCATAGAGTGGTGCGAAAAAGAACAAGAAAACATTGGTTGTATTGGCTATGGGTATGATGATATTAAAAGAGATTATTTTGAGAAATATATTAATAATGGCAGTTTAAAATTATTAGAAGATTCTGAAAATACATATAATATACCTATTCTATCTAATCAACAGCTTGAACAACTTAAAAATATTAGGCAAAAATACTTAAAAAAATTTGAAGAATGGCAAGAAGAACGTAAAAACTACCTAATTAGCTTAGGAAAATTTTAGCCGATAAACCTTATTTAAATGGTGTTTGATTTTTTAAGCGATGTTGTTTCTTATAAAAGGGAGTAAGAAAGATAATAGCAGAATACATTTATTCTTGCAATTATGATAATACCGCATGCAAGCTTAGGCTATAAAACGCCTATGAGTGTCTATATGGCTGGTCTAGAGGGTAGCGTAAATGGGGAATAAGAAAATTAAAAAAATTGACTTGATAAAGGGGTACAGGTTAAGATAGCAATAAACTATATTTTCAAAACCCAAAGTGTGGTTTTAAAACCACACTTTGGCTGTAGTGTCCTTTTGTGCGATAGACTCAAGCATTTTTAATGTAACTGATTTTGGTCGCTCAATTGGATAGCCTAGAGCTCTATCCCATGTAATGTTAGACAAAACACCCATAGAACGTGAAATATCAAATAAAACAGGATAAAACTCGTACTGACCTACACCATAGTGAGCTTGTATGGTACCTGTTATATTATCGCAGTTTGGCCAAGGATTTTTGGCTTTGCCATGTTTTGTTAATACATCAGGGGCTACCTCATAAAGCAAAGACACTAATTGGAATAATTTGTCGTCAGGTAGGTGTTTTTTGCCAAATTCCAGTTGTGCTACGAAACGAGGATCAGTTTTTCTTAATACGGCATGGCCATATCCAGGAATTACCTGACCAGAGTTTAAAGTGTCCCAGCAAAATTGCTCTAGCTCTTCTTTTGTAGGAATTTTGTTTAGTTTTTGGAGAAGTTCCTGGAACCACTTTAATGCTTCTTGTGTAGCACCGCCATGTAAAGGGCCAGACAAGCCATTTATACCAGCAGCTAAAGAGTAATAAGCATCAGCCCAAGCAGATGCAACAAGATGTGTTGTATGCGCAGATACATTTCCGCTTTCATGGTCTGAAAGCAAAATAAAATATAAACGGGAAAAATCGTCATAAGGCTTATCAATACCCATCATATAAGCAAAATTACCACCAAAATCCAAATCAGGATTTTCTGGTATTTGATCGTTATTTTTATATTTTAATCTATAGATATATGCTGCTATCATTGGAATTTTTGGTAGCAAATTCAATACATCTTCAAGCATATATTCCCACGCATTTAGTTTTGTAATTTTGTTTTCTGCATATGCTTTTGCAAACACTGATTCTTGTTGCATAGTATCTACTGCTACAGCTAACATAACATCAGGGCGTGCTTGAGTGGGCATGGAATCTAATACTTTATAAACATAATTTGGAACCTTTCTTTTTTCTTTAAATAAATCTATTATCTCTTGTACTTCCTGTTCAGTAGGAATATCGCCAGTCATTAAAAGGTAGAATTGAGCTTCGTCATATGGCATTTCTGCACCTTTTGGTTTTGGAAGTTTTTGAAGTACTTCATCTACCGTGTAGCCTCTGTAGCGTATGCCTTCAAATGGATCTAAATATGAAATAT
Source organism: Desulfurella sp. (assembly GCF_023256235.1). Taxonomy (NCBI): domain Bacteria; kingdom Pseudomonadati; phylum Campylobacterota; class Desulfurellia; order Desulfurellales; family Desulfurellaceae; genus Desulfurella; species Desulfurella sp. The sequence goes on along the minus strand of NZ_JAGDWY010000096.1, from coordinate 2,705 downwards.
CTGTAACCAAAACTTTTAGACCCCTCATTCCACCAATTACTTGAGCTATGGTTATATCACCTACCTTTGTATCGCCATACTCTTTTAGTAACTTATTTACTCTTTCCCTTTCGTTTTCAATTTTTTCTTTTAGCTTTTCTTTAAGCTTCATATAACACCTCCTTTTGGGCGTCATTTTTTTTCAAAGATAGCTTTGTCAAAATCTTCATACTCAGAATACTTTATGAGTTCATATAATTCCTGCCTTGTTTGCATTTGATCTAATATCCCTTTTTGTGTACCGTGTTCTTTTATATATTCGAAGGTTTTCTTTATAGCATAGTTTGCAGCCCTTAGTGCACTTACCGGATATATAACTATCTTGTAACCCAAATCCCTAAATTCTTCCAATGTAATATAGGGAGTTTTGCCAAATTCGGTCATATTGGCTAAAAGTGGTGCTTTAACATTTAAAGCTACTTCTTTGAATTCTTCTTTTGTTTCTAAAGCTTCAGGAAAAACGATATCTGCACCTGCTTCTACATAGCTATTTGCCCTATCAATCGCATCTTTTAAGCCATTTACAGCCTTTGCGTCCGTTCTTGCCACAATAAGCAAATTTTTTGCTACTTTTTTTGCTGCCCGAATCTTTTGCACCATCCTTTCTTTTTCAATAACTTTTTTCCCAGATAAATGCCCACATTTTTTTGGAAGCTCCTGATCTTCAATTTGTATAGCTGCTGCTTTTGCTTCTTGCATTGTTTTAGCAGTTTTTGCAACATTTAACGTTTCACCAAAACCCACATCTACATCAACTATCATTGGCAGGCCACTTGCCCTATAAATATAAGCGCACATTGTTGCTACTTCGTTTAACTCAATTAAACTTAAATCAGGCATGCCAAGGCTCGCAGTTAATGCTGCCCCAGATAAATAACAACACTCAAAACCTACCTGACGAGCAATTAGAGCACTCATTGGGTTAAATACACCAACAACACCCAGAATATCTTTTTGTTCTAATAATTTCTTTAGTGTTAAAGATGGATTATCCATACGTTCTTCTACAAGCCAGCTCATTTTATACCCTCAATAATTGAGCTAATTTAGATATATCTTCGCATTTTTCGAGGTTCATAACCGCATCAATTACATTTTCCATCTCTGTATTTGTTAGAATACCTTCGGCATTATTTTTGAATTTTTCAATAACTTCTTCATCGCTCATTTTGTTTTTTGCGTGGCCTTTTGGATATTTTACTTCTTCAGTGTAGATTTTTTGATCTTTAGTTTTAAGTGTTACTCTGTTTGGTATTCCGTCTGGATAACCTGCTGTTAGCTCGTCTTTTTGGTCAAGCGTTGTTTTGGTAGAAAGAATTTTTTTAACAATTGGATCATTCAATTTTTCTTTACTGAATGAATGTTTTGTTATATTTCCATCTAATATGCCCACAACTGTTATGTATTGTATGCTATGGTCTGCCGTTTCTTTGGTTTTTGGTTCCCATTTTTCTTTATCTTTTGCTATTATTTCGTATGCTGCTTTAAATGTATCGATATGTATTGATTCAATATCGTCTGGAGAGCTTATATACTGATGGAGTTTTTTAACTATATCAACGACACTTTGAGCGTGATACTCCACAGGATAAAACTTAATGTAAGTATCAAGTATTCTTTTGGGCTCTTTTTGTTTTATGATAGGTTCAAGAGCGTTATCATCAAATGTTTCGTTTTCCAATACTTGCTTAAAAAAGCCCATCTCACCTTCAAATGGTTGATAAGGACCACTCATACCATTAATAGCCAGAAAAGTACCAAAGATGGCATTTCTTACAGAATTGGCAGCAGCTGCACCTTTCCACATGGAAAGTTCACCGGCCCTTGTTTGGCGCGCAGATAAATTGGGTATTAAAGCTAAAGAAATTGCATGTTGTATGGTTTGTTCTTCAAGACCCAACAATTTACCAAGACCACAAGCTTCCATAATAGTAACATAGTTTACATGATCCCACCCGTGTTTTCTTAAACTTGCCGCATCGCATAGATTAACACCAATTTCATATGCTATTACAATTGCTTCCAAAAGTTTATGACCACCAAGTTTTTTCCATTCGCCCACAGCCCATAATCCTGGTATACAATCACTTGGATGCAGTGGCTCTTTTGATAGATAAGTGTCGTTAAAATCAAGATATCTTACCAATACACCGTTTGCAAAAGCAGCAACCTCTGGTGTTGTTTTAAATGGAAAACCAAAAAGATAAGAGCCATCTTGTGCTTCAAACATATAAGCATATTTTCTAACAGCTTTGGGTGCATCTTCGTGAAATGCAGCATACATAACACCAAATGAATCCAATATTCGCCTTTTGGCTTCGTGAATCGATTCTTGTGGTATCATTTTGGTATTTACAACATAATCTGCAAAAACTTTAGTGTACTTATCCATTTTTACCTCCTATAGTTTATTTATTCTCTTATTTAAAAATAGATACTAATTCATTAAAATCAAGTAAATAAGTAATATAGATATAGTAAATCATATTTAATAAACAAGTAAAAAAAGCTTAAAATAAATATAAATTAATTAAAATATAAATTCAATAATTTTAAGCATTAAATTTAATAAATTTTTATATAAGTTTTTATTAGTTATTAGTCTAATCCCCATATTATTGTAAAAATCGTAATATCTTTTTAGCACTTCTTGCAATTCTTCTATA
>NZ_JAGDWY010000095.1 GCF_023256235.1 Desulfurella sp. | reverse complement strand
TCGTTATATAAATTTTTATACACTGGGAGGTTTTATGGAAACTGTTAGCCTTGCATGTGCACCAAACTTAAGTGGCATTGTAGAAGAAATTATAGATAATTTTGAAGACAAATCGGTTTCTTTTGAATTAACGATAGGAGAGAACTGTAATGTTTACTATCAAGAGATTTTAAAAGGAAAAAAGTACGATATTTTTTTAAGTGCCGATGAAAAAAGCGCTGATGATTTAGTTTCTTTGAACCTTGCAAGCGCAAGCGAAGTTTATGCAAAAGGAAAACTTTGTTTATGGTCTTTTGAAGACAAAATACCAGAGATTTCCACTGCAAAAATAGCTCTTCCAGATCCAAACATTGCACCTTACGGTAAAGCGGCTTTTGAGTATTTAGAAAATACAAAACTAATGGATTTAGTAAAAAACAACCTCATGTTTGGTAAAAGCCCATTTGAAGTATCAAGACTTGTATTAGAGCGCATTGCCCAGGTTGCTTTTTTGCCTGTTTCTTTTGTAAAAAGCGTACTAAAAGATAACAACTTTAAAATATTAGAAAATGGCTATTTTCCAGTTATTCAAAAATGCGCCTTACTATCGCCGGACAACAAAAAGGCACAGGAGTTTTTTGATTTTTTAATAAATTCAAAACGATCAAAACAAATATTAAATTCTTTTGGTTTTTAGGAGGAGTCTATGAAGTTAAAGTTAAAATTTATTTTAACATCAGTATTTTGTCTTGCTTTATTTCAAAATGCCCTTGCAGTAAATTTAGATACAATTGTAGTAAGCGCATCGAAAGTAAATGAAAAAATAGAAGATTCCCCTACTTATATCCAGGTTTTAACTAAACAAAAAATGGAAGATAATGGTAATCTCTTTTTAAGTTATATGCTTAATCAATTACCAGGTGTATCAGTAGAACAAGGTGGTGGTATTGGTGGTGAAACGATGGCTTTTATAAGAGGAATTCCGGTAAGCCCAAAAGTTATGATGGATGGAGTTAGTATCATGAGTCCCTATTATCCATTTCCACATTTCAATCTTGGGCCAATTATGCCAGATAATATTGATAGAATAGAAATACTTCAAGGTGCCCAAAGTGGTCTTTGGGGTGCAAATGCAGCAAGCGGTGTTATAAACATTATAACACAAAAAGGCAAAGGTAAACCGCATATTGACTACAATCAAACATACGGTTCTTTTGGTACAACTAAAGAATATTTGGCACTCTCTGGCGAGATTAAAAAGTTCAATTTTTATGTAGCAGGTTCTGCATATGATACAACAGGAATACCACAAACTTACTCGTATAATTATAAAACACACACATATTCACAAGGCGGTAAAAGAGATGGCTATCACAAATACTCATTTTATAGTAATTTAGGTTACGATTTTGGCGATGGTCTCAGCGCAAATCTCATAACAGACTCATATAAAAGCACAAATTATACTGATATTTGCAAATATTCCAAAGACAATCCTGTTTGTCCCAATAACTCCGCACCTTCAAATCTCACACCATTAGCTCAATCATCAAGGCACGAAGTTGATTATTATTTTACAAAACTAAACGTTGACAAAAAATTTGAAAAAGCAGCTCTTCGCTTTGAAACTCATTATATGCAGAATAATAGTTATATGTATTCGCCATCAAGCGCACCGTGGAAAGGCCGCACTTATGGTGCAAGTCTCAATTTTAGTTACAATGTAGCGCCCACAACAAAAATCGTCCTTGGTGTAGACTATGGCAAAGATAGGGCGATATACGATTACACACCACAAATTAATGTATCAAGAGAACATGCAGGTACCTTTTTAGAGGTTTTACAAACCATACAGAATCTAAATTTGCAGGCAAGTGCTAGAGAAGACTACTATCAAACATTTGGTAACACCTTTACTTATAAGCTTGGGGCAAACTACTACTTTGAACCATCAAATACAATATTTAAAGCAAACTGGGGTACTGGTTTTGTTGCGCCAAGCATGTTTGACTTATATGCTAATGGAGCACCATTTAGATTTGGTTACTTAAAAGGAAACCCAAACCTTCAGCCAGAAAAATCCAAAACATTTGATATAGGCTTTATTCAAAATTTCGGCGATAAACTTCAGATATCAAGCTCATTTTTCTGGTCAAAAATTGATAACCTAATTGATATAAAATATGCTTCTTTAATTGGAAGATCTCAGTATTTTATACCAATAAACATAAGTAAAACCATATCAAAAGGCGTAGAATCAACTCTAACTTACAAACCCATTAAATACTTAGAATTATCGCTTTCTGATACATATACTCAATCAGATGGTCCATTTGGTCAGACAAGCAACATTCCATACAATAGCACATCAGGTGCACTTTCATTTAATTATGACAGGATCTATGCTCAACTTAATGGCCAATACATTAGCACTATGTATGATAATTCTGGTCATCAAATTGGAAGATACACAGTATTTAATGCCAATCTATCTTACAAAATAAACAATAACGCAAAAATTGGCCTTTACGCTCAAAATATATTTAACAGGTTTTATTATGCTTCATGGGGTTACGGTTATGCAACGCCACCAAGATCTTTTTACACTACACTATCTTTAAAATTTTAAAGGGGGATAATTTTTGCAAAAATTTATAAGCATAAAATTTTTTTTACGAAACCAAAGGAGGAAAATATGAAAAAAAAATTAATTGCTGTTGGGCTTTTTTGTTGTTTAATTGCACAAAAATCCTACGCCTTAGAATTAAGTGGTATTACTGTTGAGGCTTCAAAAAAATCCATGGTTAACGATTATACAAAAATTCTTGATACACAAACTACAACCCAATACAATTTAGATACAAAAGCAATAAAGACATTTTCTGGCTCAAATAATTCTGTATTTAATGCAATAAGTATAATTCCATCGGTAAACACTCAAGGTCCAGATACATACGGAAATGATGAAACATTAAGACTAAGGGGTATTGATAGTACAAAAGCTGGTATAATAAACATTAATGGTGTTCCAACACCAAATGGTCCAACAGGGAATCTCACTTCAAATGTGTTTGATTTAGAAAATATTCAAGATATTTCAGTTTATGATGGAGCCATAAAGCCCAATATTGGATTCAATTCATTTGGTGATTTTCCTGGCATCATTGATTTAACTATTAAGAAACCATCGGATAAACTTGGTGCTATAATAAATCAAAGTTTTGGTAGTTATGATTATTCTAAAAGTTTTGTAAGATTAGACTCAGGCAATATAAATGGATTTAGAACTTTTATTTCATCATCTTTGGCTTATGCAAACAAGTGGAAAGGCGATGGAAACTTTGTACGCAAAAATGTAATGTTTGGTTTAACAAAAAATTTTGGCAATTTGCTAAATTTTGAAATCTATTTAGGTTACAATAGTGATTTTCACAACACATACTTAGGTTTAAACTATTCTCAAGCCTCAAATATAAATAAGAATTATGCTTTAGATTACAACAATAACCCAAACAGTCCCTTATACTACAATTATAATTATGTAAATACACGAGATTACTTTGTTTTACCAAGTTTTACTATCAATACTTCAAACACATCAAAGCTTGTCTTAAAACCTTACTATTGGTCAGTTAGAGGTCATAATTACTATACTTCAAATAATTCTCAATTTGTGCAAAAATTTTTATACAATAGTAATATTTTTGGAATAGTTTCAAGTTTTGATTGGGATATAACAAAAAATTATAAAATAAGTGCAGGATATTGGTTTCACAGGCAACAAATGCCAGGACCTCCCTATGCAATAGAAAACTTCATCCCAAAAAATAATACACTTGTATTTAAACAATGGGGCATACTTGCAGATCACAGCTATCATACTATAAATTCACCTTTTATAAACATAGAAGCAAAAACAAAAAAAATTAAGGTTGATGCCGGCTTAAAATATCTAATGTACAAAACTGCTCAAATCAATGGCTATAATACTTACGGCATAACTACTCAAGATGCCAACCAGGCAATAACCCTTGCCAAAAAAGACCAATTAGAAACGGCCAATACTAAACTTTTTAGACAGTATCTGCCATACATTGGCATAAATTATCAACTAAACGATTATATCAATTTATATGCAAACTATGGCAAAAGTTTTCAAGCACCAAACTTTAACTTGTGGCCTTCTTTTGCTCAAAACAAATCAGTTTTTGAGAAAAAAGGTATTACTTTGCAGTCCTTATGGGATAAATACTTCAAAATGACAACGGCAGATAATTTTGATATAGGTTTAAGATACAACAATAATAATGTTTATTTCTATCCAACAGTATTTTACAGTGATGTAAAAAACATTGGCACATATGCACCAATAAAAGTTAACAACAATACAATAGCAGAAATGCCAGCCAACACTGCAAAAGCAAAATCATATGGTTTTGAATTGGCAGCAGGATATACTCCGTTTAAAGATTTACTTATTTTTGCAGATTATAGCTACAATAGGTTTTATTATACGCAAAATGTTTCTTTTATGAATAACTATTATGATGTAAAAGGAAAACAAATAATAAACGTGCCCAAAAATATTCTCAAAGCAGGTTTTACATACAAATTTGATCATTTTTCTTTTACGCCGTATTTTAGTTATATGTCAAAACGTTATGGCGATCTGATGCATACACAAGAAGTACCATCAGTATTTCTTGCAAACCTTAATATAAATTATGAGCAAAAAAATCTATGGAAATTAAAAGAAATTTTATTTAGTCTAGATTTTACAAATTTACTAAATAGGCGTTACATAAGTGCAATAAATGCACCAGATTCAAACTTTTCAATGTATAGCCAAACTACATATCAAGTAGGTGCACCTTTTAGTATAGTGGCAAGTTTATCTGTAAAATTTTAGTTCTCATACAACAGTTTTGCAACTTTGTGTATTTAAGACAAAGAAGATTCTTCATTTTGCGCTTTTAGAAAAAAACGAAAGCAAATGAAGAATCTTCTACACTGTAAAACTCAACCATTTTTACGGGCTTTGTTTAATAAAATGCACTTTTAAATAGTAATTTTAACACCAAGTACATCCAGAAACTTTCTTATCCACTCAGGATGAGCTGGCCAGGCTGGTGCTGTAACTAAGTTTCTATCAATATATGCATTTGAAAAAGTTTGGTTTGGATCAAGCCATTTGCCACCAGCTCTTATTATATCTGGTTTCAACGCTGGATAAGCAGTAAGTTCGTATCCAGAAACTGCATCTGCTGCAATCAAAATTTGTGGTCCATGACAAATAGCCGCAATAGGTTTTTTATTTTGGGCAAAATGTTTTACAATTTCTATTACTCTATCGTTTAATCTTATGTATTCTGGCGCCCTACCACCTGGAAGCACAAGTGCATCGTAGCTATCTTCTTTTATGTCTTCAAATGTGCAGTTTAACATAAAATTATGTCCACGTTTTTCTGAGTATGTTTGGTCACCTTCAAAATCATGAATTGCAGTCTTAACAAACTCAAGCGCTCTTTTGTTTGGACAGGCAGCATAAACCTCTAAACCAACCATCTGTAGCATTTGAAAGGGTACCATAACTTCATAATCTTCTACATAATCTCCAACAAGCATTAATATTTTTTTTGACATAAGCAAAACCTCCTTTTTTCAAAAAAATAAACCGCTTTTTGTAATTATCAAGCCATGCTTTTTTCAACCACCTGCGCTATATCAAGCACGCTAATATCATCCCTTGATAAATCTTTTACACCATCATCCAGCATTATCATACAAAATGGACACGCAGTTACTATATTTGAAGTATTTGTGTCAATAGCCTGATTTGTTCTTACCTTATTCATGCGTGTTCCTTCTTCTTCAAGCCACATCATGCCTCCGCCTGCACCACAGCAAAAACTGTTACAAAAGGCATTTTTCATTTCAGAAAGCTTTAGTCCAGCTTGTGATAAAATTTCTCTGGGCTGTTGATATATATTTGAGTGCCTACCCAAATAGCAAGAATCGTGGAATGTGGCAGTCTGGTTTAGTTTATTTGACAACTCAATTCTTCCTTCTTTTAATAGTTGGCCTATAAACTGACTGTGATGTAGAACTTCAAATTCACCTCCAAGCTTTTTGTACTCATTCTTTAGTGTATAGTAGCCATGTGGGCATGTAGTAACTATTTTTTTTACATTGTAGGATTTAAAAGTTTCTATATTTTCTAATGCAAGGTTGTAGAACAAATACTCATTGCCAAGTCGTCTTGCATTATCACCACAGCATTTTTCTTTTTTGCCAAGAACAGCAAATTTTATATTGGCTTTTTGTAAAACCTTAACAAAACTCTGGGCAATCTTTTTGCTCCTATCATCAAAAGAACTGGCGCAACCCACAAAGTATAAAACTTCTGGATCTGGCACTTCATCTATGGTTTTTACATCGAGCCCTTTTGCCCAGTCTAGCCTGTAGTCTGCATTAATGCCCCATGGATTTGAGTTTGTTTCAATGTTGTTGAAAATAGGCACAAGTTTTTCTGGGAACTCACCTTGAGTTAAAACTGCATAACGCTTTAAATCAATCATGTCTCTAATATGCTCGTTTCCAACAGGACATACATTTTGACAGGCTCCACATGTGGTACACTGCCAAAGCGCTTTATCTGGAATTGTAAAGCCATATTCATAGTACCCATGAGGGTTATCTTTGGGTAATTCATTTGTAACTATAGGTATTAATTCTTTTTTATTAAATAAATTTTGAGCGTTATGAAATAGATTTTCTTTTATGCCAAGTATAATTTCTCTTGGGACAAGAACTTTACCTGTATTTGCTGCAGGACACACCTGAGCGCATCTTCCACACTCAGTGCAAGCATAACCGTCTAGCAATTGCTTCCATGTAAACTCATTTACATTTTTTACACCAAAACTCTCCGCATTTTCATCTTCAAAGTTAAGATCTCTTAAAGCCATTGAAGGTCCTAAGTTTACAAAATAATTATTGGGTATACCTGCTAAAATATGCAGATGCTTTGAGTTTGGTATAAAATCCAAAAATGCTAGCAAAACAATCATATGCACCCAAAAAGCTATATGGTAGGCTAATTCATTGTATGAATGAATATTAAGCAATCTGTATACAATAGAAGCAAATGGTTCATATGGATTTATCTGATTAGTCTTAGCCATCTCAAGCGCTGCCATATAAAGTAATGTAAGCATTAATATAGTAATAAAAATAAGTATCAAATATGCACTAAAATGATAATTGAGCTTTTTGGGGTGCCATACAAATCGCCTTATTAAAGACATAACAATAGCCACAAGCACCAAAAATGCAAATAAATCTTCTAAAAATAGATAGATAGGGTACAAAACTCCTAAAAAGCTAAAACTGAAAGATGGTATAAAACCTTTTATAATTAGCTCTATTTCACCAAAAAGCAAAACTACAAACCCAAAGAAAATAAGAGCATGCATAATGCCAGCGTAGTTTATATCCTTATCGTTTACTTTAAAATGACACATTTGCAACAGACCATTTTTTACAGCACTGTTTAGGCGCTCAAAAGGGTTATCAAAACGGTTTTCTTTTTGACCAAACTTAAGTAGTGAGTATAAATAATTTACACGGTAGAAAAAATAACCTATACTTGCTAAAAGCACAATCCCAAAAATTGAACTTTCCATTTCAACTCCTTATAAAATTTACATATTTCTTCTGTATTTGCCACCTACCTCAAATAAGGCATTTGTAATCTGACCCAGTGATGCGTACTTTACAGTTTCCATGAGTTCTTCGAATATATTACCACTACTTTGAGCTATATATTTTAATTTATCCAGATACTGCTTTGAGAATGCTTCATTGCGCTTTTGAAATGCAATTAAGTTGTCCAGTTGCCACTTCTTTTCTTCTTCTGTTGACCTTGATAGTTCAATTTTATCTTCTTGTATATATTTGTCATTTACAAATGTATTTACACCTATAATTGGCAATTCTCCAGTATTTTTAAGTCTCTCATAGTATAGAGATTCCTCCTGGATCTTGTTTCTTTGATACCTTGATTCCATTGCTCCAAGCACGCCGCCTCTTTTTGAAAGTCTTTCAAACTCATTTAACACTTCTTCTTCTACCAAGTCAGTTAATTCTTCTATAATATAACAACCTTGAAGAGGGTTTTCATTTTTTGCCATTCCAAACTCGTAATTTATTATCATTTGAATAGCCAACGCCCTTCTAACAGATTCTTCTGTAGGAGTCGTAATTGCTTCATCATAAGCATTTGTATGAAGAGAGTTACAATTATCGTAAATGGCAGTTAAAGCTTGGAGTGTTGTTCTTATGTCATTGAAAGCTATTTCCATTGCATGCAGAGATCTACCGGATGTTTGTATGTGGTATTTTAGTTTCTGGCTGCGTTCATTTGCAGAATACTTGTTTTTCATAGCAATAGCCCAAATACGGCGAGCCACTCGACCGATAACAGAATACTCTATATCAAGACCATTTGAAAAGAAAAACGATAAATTAGGCGCAAAATCATCAACCTTCATACCACGTGCCAGGTAATACTCAACATAGGTAAAACCGTTTGCCAAAGTAAAAGCAAGTTGAGTTATAGGGTTTGCTCCTGCTTCTGCAATATGGTATCCAGATATCGATACAGAGTAGTAATTCTTGACAGCATTATCTATAAAGTATTGCTGTATATCGCCCATAAGTTTTAATGAAAAATCTGTTGAAAACAAACATGTGTTTTGAGCTTGATCTTCTTTTAAAATATCTGCCTGGACTGTACCACGCACCACATTTAGAGTATATTTTTTTATTTCTTCATATGTAGCTTTATCTACAACCAAATCTCCACTTATGCCAAGTAAACCTAAACCCAGATGATTTTCATCAGCATCTTTAACACCAAAAGCCTTATTATATATAGGACGTTCAACATTTAATTTTTTATAATAGCTATCTATCCTATCCTGGGCTTGACCCCACTTACCTGACTCTTTTAAGTATTTTTCTACCTGTTGATCAATTGCAGCATTAAAAAACATTGCAAGCATCATAGGTGCTGGCCCATTTATTGTCATAGAAACCGATGTGTTAGGATCGCATAAATTAAAACCACTGTAGAGTTTTTTTGCATCGTCAACCGTTGCAATAGATACTCCCGCATTACCAATTTTACCGTAAATATCGGGCCTTAAATCCGGGTCCTGACCATATAAGGTTATTGAATCAAAAGCAGTTGAAAGTCTGCTGAAAGGCTGACCTTCAGAAAGATAGTGAAATCGCTTATTTGTGCGCTCTGGCGTACCTTCACCTGCAAACATTCTTGTTGGTTTTTCATCTTGCCTTTTGAGAGGAAATGTGCCTGCTGTATAGGGAAATTTACCAGGTACATTTTCTAACAATTGAAATTTTACAATCTCTCCATAATCGTTTGATTTTGGTAAAGATATCTTGGGTATTTTGTTACCAGATAAAGTTTTGCTTGTCAATTCATATTTTATTTCTTTATCTCGTATTTTGGATACAAGAAAATCCTGTGAATACATGTCTTTTAGGTTATTCCAGTTCTCAATCATTCTTATTGTTTGCGTATCAAGCTGTGAGCTTATTTTTTGTATTTCTTGAGTTACTACATTTAGCGCTTTTTCTAAATTTTCTCTTTTTAAGCTTTCATCAATATTTGAATCTGCAAAATCAGAATCTTCGTTTGGTTCAATAGAAGTATTAAGTTGCTTTTGCAGTATTTTTTTTGTTCCTTCAAGTGCATATAAACTGCTTGCAAGTTCTATTTGTTTATTTGCCATTTTTTTGTAATCTCTAATGCTTGCAACAATTTCACTTAAATATCTACTTCTGTGAGGTGGTATTAAAAAGTTTACAGATACATCACTAATTGGTTCAAAAATCTTTTGACTCTCCAAACCAACAAGTTGCATTAATTTATAAAACAAGTAATTTGTACCAGCATCATTGAAATTTGAAGCTACCGTATGATAAACTGGCATTTCTTCTAATTTTTTATCAAAGAGCTTGTGGTTTCGCATATACTGTTTTCTTACTTCGTAGAGGGCATCTTCAGCGCTTTCCTTGTCATATTTGTTTAATACTACTACATCAGCATAATCAAGCATATTAATTTTTTCTAACTGCAATGCGGCACCGTATTCTGGTGTCATCACATAAATATTGTAATCTGCTATATCAATCACTGCTATATCGCTTTGACCAATACCGGCGGTTTCTAGAATTATCAAATCAAAACCAGACATTTTATACAGATCAATGACTTTTTGCGTAGCTTTTGATATTGACATATTTGAGCTTCTTGTCGCCATAGAACGCATATAAGCGTTTTTGTGCGGCAGAGAATTCATCCTTATTCTATCACCAAGTAAAGCACCCTTGCTTCTCTTTGTGGGATCAACCGCTAATATACCAATTTTTTTATCTTGATAATTATTTAAAAATCGCCTGAGCAATTCATCAATAAGAGATGATTTTCCAGCACCACCAGAACCACTAAAACCAAGCACTTTAGTATCTTTTGAAAGCTCTTTAAAATACTTTTGAAACAATTCTTCGTGATAATTAGTCCAAGCGTCTTGATTAATAAGTTTTTCAACTAAGCTTATTGCTTTTGGTAGAGTTTTGGGTAAATTCTGCAAATATTCTTCAAATTTTTCTTCCTCAAATGTTAAAAAATCACTTTCCTTTAGCATATAATCAACCATTCCTTCCAGTCCCATCTGCATACCATCTTGAGGAGAAAATATCTTGCAAATACCATAATCTTGCAATTCTTTTATTTCAGAAGGGACAATAACGCCCCCTCCTCCACCAAATATTTTGATATATTCAGATTTATTTTCTTTTAACAAATCATACATATACTTAAAAAATTCAATGTGACCACCCTGATATGAAGTTACTGCAATAGCATTTACATCTTCTTCAATTGCAGTTTGCACTACTTCATAAGCGCTGCGATTATGACCTAAGTGTATAACTTCCGCACCACTGTCTTGTATAATTCTTCTAAAAATATTTATAGAGGCATCATGACCATCAAATAGGCTTGTTGCTGTAACAAACCTAAGGTTGTTCTTAGATGAATACATACATCACCTCCTATTCTTCTAGCTTAAACTCCCATGCACAATGATAGCCAGCACCTGTAATATCATCTGGTGGACACTTAATAACTCTTGTTTTTATACGGCTATCAATTGTACTTGCAAAATAACCATACTCAATAATCCCAACGCTTTTACATGGGAAAAATGGCAAGTTTTTTCTCTGGCGCGCTGCTTGCACGCGACATGTAACCATTTTTAATATTAATGTATGTTCATCTGGTCTTTCTATAACCTGTTCATTTATGCGTCTATACATTCTAAAGTTAAGCGCCTTTTCTAAACCATCAAGACCACTATTTTCAGGCAAGTTAAGCCGTTCAATAATCCTTCTTGCTTCAATTTGCGTAAAATCCTTCCATGCTTCTTCATCGAGCTTTATTGCAGCATCCATTCCAAAATGCCTTTCAACAGCCTGAAACCATAACCCGTCATGTGCAAGCCAGTTTTTAGCTTCATCTTCTATTACTTTTATTAATTCCTCTTTATCTAAAGCATCAAGCTCCGGATATTTTGACATTAACCCCCCCCTATTTCAACAACTGTTTTGATATTACTATCCTTTGAACCTCATTTGTACCTTCGTATATTTCTGTTATCTTTGCATCTCTATACATACGCTCTATTTCGTATTCTGCAATATAGCCATAGCCACCATGAATCTGGAGCGCTTCTTTGGTTACATAGGTAGCGGTTTCTGATGCGTAAGCTTTTGCCATTGAAGATTTTATTATTAGATCATTGTAGCTTGCTCCGTTTTTTAAGTTATCCTTTATCCATGCAGACTCATATACGAGTAGCTTTGCTGCTTCAATGCGCATTGCCATATCGGCTAGCTTAAACTGAATTGCCTGAAACTCACTCAATGTTTTTCCAAACTGCTTGCGCTCTTTGGCATACTCCAGGGCTTTCTCATATGCGCCTTCTGCTATGCCAAGTGCCTGTGCAGCTATACCAATCCTGCCACCATCTAAGCAATCCATTGCTATCTTGAAGCCCTCTCCTTCTTTGCCAAGCAGGTTTTCTTTTGGTATCTTGACATTTTCTAAGGCAAAAACGGATGTATATGTACCTCTTATGCCCATTTTGTCTTCATTTCTTTGAAGCTCCACACCTTCGGACTTCAAATCCAAAATAAATGCATCTATACCTTTGTGGCGCAGTGATTTGTCATGTGTTGCAATTAATATACCAATATCCTTATAACCGCCATTTGTAACAAATATCTTATTGCCATTTGCTATGTAGTAGTCGCCTTCATTTTTGACCGTTGTGGATACATTTGCTGCATCTGAGCCTGCTTCAGGTTCGGTTAGCAAAATGCAGCCAATCTTTTCTCCACTTGCAAGAGGTATTAAGTATTTTTCTTTTTGCTCTTTAGTGCCAAACTCGTATATAGGGTTTGCACAAAGCGATGTGTGTGCGCTTATCAGCACACCGGTTGATGCGCACACTTTAGAGATTTCCTCTACAGTTATTGCGTATGATAGAAAAGATAAACCAGCGCCACCGTACTCTTGAGGTATATAAACACCAAAAAGACCAAGTTCTGCTAAACCCTTTATTATTGAATCTGGTATCTTGTGGTTTTTGTCAATGTCTGATGCTATGGGTTTTAGCTCTTTTTGAGCAAAGCTTCTTACGGTATCTTGAACCATTTTTTCTTCATCTGTTAATTGAAAGTTCATATTATCCTCCTGTATAATTTGGTTTTCTTTTTTCTACAAATGCACTTAAGCCTTCTTTGGCATCGTTACTTGAAAATACCACGCCAAATAAACTTGCTTCATATCTTAGACCATCTTCTTTTGTTAGATCGTAACCATCAACTATTGCCCTTTTTGCAAGAGCTATTGCCAAAGGTGCATTTTTTTGGATTTGCTCAGATAAGGCTTTTCCTGCCTGGAGCAGCTCTTCTTTGCTTTGATAAACTTCACTAACTATGCCAAGCTCTTTTGCTTTTGAAGCATCTATCATCTTTGCACTAAAAATTAACTCTTTTGCCAATGATTTTCCTATCAGACGGGATAGGTTTTGAGTACCGCCAAAGCCAGGTATTATACCAAGGCCTACTTCTGGAAAACCAAATTTAGCATTACTTTGAGCAAGTATAATATCGCATGATAGGGCAACTTCAAAACCACCGCCTAACGCATAACCGTTTACACATGCAATAAAAGGCTTACCTGAAGTTTCCATTAAATGAAGCGTTTCCTGGCCTAGCCTTGCAAACTCAAGTGCTTGATTTGGCGTTAGTTTTTGCATGTATTCTATATCTGCACCTGCTACAAATGCTTTTTCACCTGAGCCAGTGATAATTACGCATTTAATCGTTTTATCCTGATCTACTTTTAAGATTGTTTCTTTTAGCTCATTTATCGTATCTATGTTTAGAGCATTAAGCTTATCCGGTCTGTTTATTGTTATGTAACCTGTGCCGTTTTGTGATTCAAACAGTATATTCATAGATCCCCCTTATTTTTTTGTATAATCGTAGAAGCCTTTGCCGCTTTTTCTGCCCAGATAGCCTGCTTCTACCATCTTTACAAGCAAAGGACACGGTCTGTACTTTGAGTCTTTAAAGCCTTCGTACAGTACATTCTGTATGGCAAGTACTGTATCCAATCCGATAAAGTCTGCCAGTACAAATGGTCCCATCGGCTGGTTTGTGCCAAGCTTCATAGCCTTATCTATATCCTCAATAGAGGCTATACCTTCATAGTAAGCATATATTGCTTCATTAATCATGGGTATAAGCACGCGGTTTACGATAAAGCCCGGGTAATCATTTGATAGGGCTGGATTTTTGTCCAATAATTTTGCCAAATCAAGTATTGTGTTGTAAGTTTCCTCGCTTGTTGCAATACCTCTTATTACCTCTACAAGTTCCATAACAGGCACAGGATTCATAAAATGCATCCCAATTACCTTATCTGGCCTTTTAGTTTGAAAACCAAGTTTTGTGATGGATATGGAAGAAGTATTTGAAGCAATTATTGAGCCTTCTTTTACAATTGAGTCTAACTTTGAGAAAAGCTCAAGCTTAAGAGCCTCGTTTTCCGGTGATGCTTCAATACAAAAATCCACATCTGAAACATCATTTAAGTTTGTTGTGGTTTTTATGTTTTTTAGAGTTGATTCTATCTGACTTTCCTGTATGGTATTTTTTTTAGCCTGCCTTTTTAAGTTTTCTTCTATTGTTTTTAGTGCTTTATCAAGCTGGGTTTGAGCTATATCATATAGTACGACAGAATAGTTATGCAAAGCAAATACATGGGCTATCCCATTTCCCATCTGACCTGCGCCTACAACGCCTACTTTATTAATCATTTTATCCTCCTTTAAACATTTTCAAATATCGCTGCCACTGCTTCACCACCACCTATGCAAAGAGTGGCA
>NZ_JAGDWY010000094.1:491-23932 GCF_023256235.1 Desulfurella sp. | reverse complement strand
TACAATTGCAATAAGAATAAGCTTTTTTTTAGAGTTAGACATTGGGTTTTCCTCCAAACAAACGATTAATTAATTTTTCTTATAAAAAAATTACAAAATGTATTTGCTTAAATCTAAATTCTCAACAACATCAGCAACTTTTTGCATCACATATTCATCATCAACAGTTATATTATTATTTTCAACATCAGGTGCTTCAAACAAAATATCCTCTAAAACTTTTTCAATAAGCGTATGCAATCTTCTTGCTCCAATGTTTTCATTTTTATCATTAAAATATTCAGCCAGTTCTGCAATTTTTTTTATTGCACCATCGGTAAAAGTTAAATTAATACCTTCTGTTTTTAACAATTCAGTATATTGTTTGATTAAAGCGTTTTTTGGTTGAGTTAAGATTTTGTAAAAATCATCTTTAGTTAATGCTTGTAATTCAACACGAATCGGAAATCTGCCTTGAAGTTCAGGTATTAAATCGCTGGGTTTTGTTTGATGAAAAGCACCAGCAGCTATAAATAAAATATGGTCGGTTTTAATAACACCAATTTTTGTATTTATTGCACTGCCTTCTATAATAGGCAATAAATCTCTTTGAACACCTTCTCTTGATATATCAGGCCCGCCTCCAGCACTTTTACCTGCAATCTTGTCGATCTCATCAATGAATACAATCCCCATATTACTTACAAGCTCTCTTGCAATTTCTTTTACCTTTTCTTTATCAATTAAATTTTGAGCTTCTTCTTCTTTGAGTATTCTTTTTGCTTCTTTTATTGTTACTTTTTTTGTTTTCTTTTTTGAAGGCAACATATTGGAAAGTAAATTCTTTAAATTTGAATCAAAATCTTCCATCATTGGTTGCGAAATTTCAATAAAAGGTATTTGCATAGATAAGTCTTTTTCTTCTATGGTAATTTCAATCACTTTATCGTCTAATTCACCTTTTTCGAGTTTTTCTCTAAATTTTTCACGCGTTTTTTTTATACTCTCTTCTTCATCACGATTTTCTTCATAAATGGAAATTTTTTTCTTAACAGGAGGCACTAAAATATCCAGTAATCTAGACATCGCAATTTTTTGGGCCTGATCATCAACTTTTTCTAATTCTTGAGCTTTTGCTGTTTCATAACCTACACTCGCCAAATCTCTAATAATTGACTCTACATCTCTTCCAACATAGCCAATTTCAGTAAATTTTGTTGCTTCAACTTTAACAAATGGCGCATTTACTATCTTTGCCACACGTTTTGCGATTTCGGTTTTTCCAACACCAGTAGGTCCAATCATAAGTATGTTCTTTGGTATTACATCTTCTTTAATATCATCGGGTAATTTGCTTCTTCTGTACCTTGACCTTAAAGCAATAGCAATGGCTTTTTTTGCTTGAGCCTGTCCAACTATATATTTATCTAAAAATTCAACTATTTTTTTTGGTGTCAGCTCTTTTAAATTATTCTTCATGTTCTCTCCAATTTATCAACTATAATATTTTCGTTTGTATAAATACATATAGATGATGCAATTTTTAGAGATTCCCGTGCAATTTGTTCAGCATTTAAATCAGTATTATTGAGTAAAGCTTTTGCAGCGGCTAATGCATATGGACCACCAGAACCGATTGCGCATATATTTTCATCAGGTGATATTACATCTCCGCTTCCTGATATCAAATACATACTATCTATATCACATGCAATAAGCATAGCTTCCAAGCGACGCAATATTTTGTCCGTTCGCCAGTCTTTTGTAAGCTCGACTGCAGAACGCGTTAAATTTCCACTGTACTTATTAAGCTTTTCTTCAAGTCTCTCAAATAATGTAAAAGCATCTGCGCTTGCTCCAGCAAAACCCACTAATATACTATCATTGTAAAGCCTTCTGATTTTTTTTGCTTTGGCTTTCATAACAGTATTTCCTAGCGTTACCTGACCATCGCCTGCAATTGCTACCATATTGTCTTTTTTTACAGCGATAATTGTAGTTGAATAAAACTGCTGCATTATTTACCCTGTGTTGCGAACTTGGATTTTTTTAGCAAAATAGGCTCTTTTGCTTCATCTACAGTTTCTTTTGTAACTATACATTCTTTGATTTCGTGCTTTATTGAAGGAACCTTGTACATGATATCGTTCATAACTTCTTCCATAATGCTGCGCAAACCTCTTGCGCCAACTTTACGTTCAAGAGCTTTTTTTGCGATCGCTTTTAGGGCATCATCTTGTATGGTTAGTTTAACATGCTCAAGTTCAAATAACTTCTGATACTGTTTAACAAGTGCATTTTTTGGCTCTGTCAGTATTTTAATAAGTTCATTTTCTTTTAAATCTTCCAATGTTGCAACAACATGTAATCTTCCTACAAGTTCCGGTATAAGACCATATCTTACTAAATCCTGAGGTGTGACATGTTGCAACAATTCTGAAACATTTAATTCTTCTTTAGATTTAATGGGACTATTAAATCCAATGCTTTTTTGATTTAACCTGCGCGCTATAATATCAGCTAAGCCTTCGAATGCGCCGCCACATATAAATAAAATATTTGTTGTGTCTACTTGAATAAATTCTTGTTGTGGGTGTTTTCTTCCCCCGTATGGGGGTACATTTACAACACTGCCTTCAATAAGCTTAAGCAAAGCCTGCTGTACGCCCTCTCCTGAAACATCTCTTGTAATTGAAGGGTTTTCGCTTTTTCTTGAAATTTTATCAATTTCATCAATATATACTATACCCTTTTGTGCTAAAGCTACATTATAATCAGCAGCCTGTAATAGCCTCACCAGTATGTTTTCTACGTCTTCGCCCACATAACCAGCTTCGGTTAAACTCGTAGCATCAGCAATAGCAAATGGCAAGTTCAAAATCTTGGCAAATGTTTTTGCAAATAAGGTTTTACCAGTACCTGTAGGTCCAATAAGTAAAATATTGCTTTTTTCTAATTCAACATCAGAGTTTAGCAAATTTTGATTTGAGTTTATTCGTTTGTAGTGATTGTAAACTGCTACAGATAATGTTTTTTTAGCTCTTTCCTGAGAAATTATATACTCATCTAATTTTTTCTTAATTTCTTCTGGAGTTAGGTTATACTTTTGTGTATCTTCATTTTCTTTTCTTATATCTTCAGCTAAAATATTATTACACAATGCAATACATTCGTCACAAATATAAACACCGGGTCCTGCTATTAATTTTTTTACTTCATCCTGAGACCTACCACAAAACGAACATCTAAGTGGCTCTTTTGGTTTTGCCATAATTATTTTTCTCCTGCTTCTCTTTTTTGAAGCACTTTATCAATAATACCATACTCAAGTGCTTCCTGTGCGCTCATAAAATAATCCCTTTCGGTATCTTTTTCAATAGTGCGTAATTGTTTGTTTGTATGTTTACTTAAAATTGTATTTAATTCCTTTTTTAATCTTAGTATTTCTTTTGCATGAATCTCAATTTCACTTGCCTGCCCCTGAACGCCTCCTAAAGGCTGGTGTATCATTATTCTACTATGAGGCAAAGCGTATCTTTTGCCTTTTGCGCCTGCAGCCAAAAGCACAGCTGCCATTGAAGCACAGCTGCCAATGCAAATTGTTGACACCTCTGGTTTAATATATTGCATTGTATCGTATATTGCAAGTCCACTTGTAATAATACCACCTGGAGAGTTAATATATAAGTATATATCTTTATCAGGGTCTTCTGATTCTAAAAACAGCAATTGGCTAACTATTATATTTGCAAGGTAATCATCAATTTCACCGCCAAGCATAATTATTCTATCCTTTAAAAGTCTTGAATAAATATCGTAGGCTCTCTCACCATGTGGCGTTTTTTCTATTACTATTGGAACTAAACTCATACTGCTTCCTCTTTAACAGCATTTTCAAGCAAAAAATCCAAAACCTTATCACTTAATAAATCAACTTTTATCAAAGGTAGCATGCCTTTTTCTTCATATTCTTTATAAAGCTGTTCAAAATTTTTTCCACTTATATTTGCTTCTTTTTCTATAGCATTTCTTATCTCTTCACCACTTACATCAATATTTTCTTTATCTGCTATTTCAAGCAATAAAAATGTTGCTTTAACACGTTTAATTGCTTCTGGCTCAAATCGTTCTCTAAGTTTGGCTGGTTTATACTCTTCTTGTTTTAAGTCAATACCTCGATAATAAGCATCTTTTACAAAATCCATTATTAAATTGCTCGTTTCTTTACTTACAACAGTTTGAGGAAGCTCAAAATCATGTGCATCAAGAAGTTTTTCTAATAACTCTTCTTTTTGTCTTTCTATTTCCTGCAATCTTTTATTTTCAAGTAATCTTTTTTTAATATCTTCTATTAAGTCATTTACTGTCTTAAAGTCTTTGTTTATTTTTTGTACAAACTCATCGTTTAATTCTGGTTCAATTACCTTTTTTATGCTTTTTAAGGTTATTGACAATTCAATTTGCTTTCCTGCAATTGATTTTATAGAGTGTTCGGCTGGAAAAGTAACGGTAATTGTTTTTTCTTCATTTTCTTTCATGCCTACAATTGCATTTTCCACTTCAGTTATTAATTGGTTCGTCCCAAGCTGAACATACAAGTCCTTACCAGTTAAATCTTTTATTTCTACACCTGTTTGAACATCTTTTGCTTTAATATCAAATACAACAACATCGTTTGGTTTTGCTTGTTCATGTGAATCTTCAAGAGAGCTGAAAGCACTTTTTAGCTGCTTAATCGATTTGTCAATGTCTTCTTGTGTAACCTCATATGGCTTCTGTGAAATTTTTATGCCTTTGTAATCTTTTAATTCAATATCTGGCTTGACCTCGACTTCTACTTCAAAATAAAAACCTTCTTCGTTAAAATCTTTAACATTTAAAAACACAGGATCTGATACAACTGATAAATTATTTTCTGATATACAAAAACGATACCCTTCTTCTAATAAATCTCTTTTGACATCTTCGTCAATATCCTTGCCGTAGTTTTTAAGTATAATTTCTTTTGGTATCTTACCTTTCCTGAAACCTTTTATATTAACAGTCTTTTTAAGGTGATTTATGATATCTTCCTTTGTCTTTTGAACTTTTTGTATTGGAACTTTTATAAACATCTTCCTTTTTGACGGTTGAACTTTTTCTACTTTTACTTCAAACATTTGACCTCCAAAAATTTTACACGCTTTTATGAATATAACAAATAACAATTGATTTTTCAAATAAAATTACACAAAACCAAAGTTTTAATTTACTTGACTTTTTTTATTAAAGCTATATATTAAAAGTAGCTTGGTTTTCCCCCTCTTTTAAGGTGTGAAAAGTATCCCCCTCAAAAAAACTTTTCACACCTTTTTTTTATTAAACAATAAAACTTGAAAAAATTTAGCTAACATTGTAATATTTTTAAGTTATGAATTTTGCATCGCTTATTGGCAGAAAAAAATTGTTAACTATAGAATTTAATCCACCTAAAAATCCTGATATAAAAAAACATATTTTAAAACTTGAGCAATTTAAAAACATAGCAGATGCTATTAATGTAACAGATTCTCCAATGGCAAAGCCACGAATGAATTCAATTGTATCCGCAAATTTTGTTAAAAACATAAGTGAACCCATCTTTAACCTAACATGCAGAGATAAAAATAAAATTGCAATTCAATCAGATTTACTAGCAGCAAGTGCTTTAGGTTTAAAAAATATTTTAGCCATTACCGGTGATCCTGCAAAAGATAATGACAGTGTATATAAAATCAATGTATTTGAGTTAATTAAATTGATAAAAAATTTAAATGAGCAATTCAATACTGATTTTTTTATTGGGTGTGCAAGTGATATACCAAAAACAAACAATATGCCTTCAATAAAGTCAAGACTCAAAAGAAAAACTGAAATAGGTGTAAAATTTGTTATCACACAGCCAATATTTTCCAAAAACGATCTGGAAAGATTTTTAGAAGCAAGCAATGATATAAAAATTCACAAAATTATAGGCATAATGCCTATTGTAAGCTACAAAAACGCATTGTATTTAAATAATAATGTAAAAGGTATTAATATACCTAAATTTATATTATCTAAATTTGAAAACGCTTCAATAGAAGATTCTAAGCTCATAACGCTGGAATTGCATAGTATACTTTTAAATGACATCAAGAATTTATTGCCATATATCGAGGGTTTGCATATAATGAAGCTTGATTATGAAATTGCTAAATTAACAAAAAATTTTTTGGAGGTCTAATGGATATTTTTAAAGAAGGCTTGGAACCTGTAAAGGAGCCAACACAAGAGGATGTTGTTGAAGCCATAAATATGATTCTAGATAAAGCACCAAAATGGACTATAGTGGAAGAATTAGAAGAAATTGCTGAGTATATATTGATTTTAGAAAAAGCCCTAGAAAAAAATGGCATAACGCTTGATAAAAATGATATGAATGAAATCAAATTTGAAGATGAAAAAGAATTTAAAAAAGAAAAAAAATGGTTATTACTTCATTTTGTAGGTAAAATTATTAAAAAAGAGGGTCCTTAATATGGCAGTTTTATCGGATAAGCAAATTATTGAAAGAGCAAAACAAGGCATGATCGAACCTTTTGCTGCTACACAAATCAAAGAAATTGATGGCAAAAAGGTTATTTCTTTTGGTGTATCAAGCTATGGTTACGATATGCGCATTTCTGACGAGTTTAAAATCTTTACAAATGTAAATAGTTCGATTGTTGATCCAAAAAATTTTGATGAAAAAAGCTATGTAGATTTTGTTGGCGATGTATGCATAATACCGCCAAATAGTTTTTGTCTTGCTAAAAGTATTGAATATTTTAAAATACCAAGGGATATTCTTACAATATGTGTTGGAAAATCCACATACGCAAGATGTGGCATAATTGTCAATGTAACGCCTTTTGAACCAGAATGGGAAGGCTATGTTACAATCGAAATATCAAATACAACTCCACTTCCTGCTAAAATATATGCAAATGAAGGTATTGCGCAAGTTATATTTTTAAAAGCAGATAGTGTATGCCAGACAAGCTATGCCGACAAAGGTGGCAAATATCAAAAACAAATGGATTTAACATTACCAAAATTGTAATATTAGTCGAAAGGAGTTTTTATGTCAGGACACAATAAATGGAGCACAATTAAACACAAAAAGGCAAAAGAAGATAGTAAGCGCGGAGCTATTTTTACAAAAATAATTAAAGAACTTACAATAGCAGCACGACTTGGTGGCAAAGACCCAGAATCAAACCCTAGACTCAGGTTAGCAATAGATCGTGCAAAAGAAGCCAATATGCCAAAACAAAACATAGAAAAAGCCATTTTAAAAGGTGCTGGAGAGTTATCTGGTGTTTCTTATGAAGAAGTAATGTATGAAGGCTACGGTCCATTTGGTGTGGCAATGATAATAAAAGCCACTACGGATAATAGACAACGCACAACTTCAAGTGTAAGACATATTTTAAGCAAACATGGCGGCAGTCTTGGTGAGGTAGGATGCGTTTCCTGGATGTTTGATAATGTAGGCTATATTACGCTAAAATCTGAAAAAAGCGAAGAAGAAATGCTTGAAATAGCGCTTGAGATTGGAGCAAAGGATGTCAAATATAATTATGAAGATAATATTTATGAAATTATCACAGAACCTAAAGATTTAATGAATATAAAATCACAACTCGAAAATAGTGGTTTTACAATTGAGAGTGCAGAGTTAACGTTATTGCCACAAACAACAGTCAAATTAGATGCAGATCAGGCAAAAAGCATGATAAAATTAATGGATGCTTTAGAAGAAGATGATGATGTATCAAATGTTTATGCAAATTTTGACATACCAAACGAAATTTTAGAAGAACTTGAATGAATGAAAAATATCTTGGAATCTTAAAAAACGATGATCCGCTCTTTTTTTATTTAAACAAAATTAAAGAATTAAAACTAAATAATTTTATCCCTGTAGACTTTTATTTAGTTCAATCATTTTCTAATACAAAAACAAATGTTTATAAGTACACATCAAATTTTGATGGTACTTCTTTTGTTGTTAAATTTTTTGGAAAAAATTCAACAGTTAATAAAAAAATAGCAATTAAAAGACTTTTATGGGAATTTAATAAGCTCAAATTCTTTCAATCGTGTACAAACAAAAAGACCAAGATTATAAATCCGTATTGTTATCTTCCAGATGTTGATTGTGCTTTAGTTGAGCCATATATTAATGGAAAAACGCTCGATTATTATATAAAAAACGCTATTGAAAAAAATGAAAAAAATAAACTTTATAATAAGTTAGAATTACTGGCTTTACTTTTGAAGTGTATTCACAAAGAAGTCCATCAAAATAATTACGATATGGTTGTAGAAAAAAATTATTGTGCTAAAATTTTGCATACATTGTACAAAAACGATTTAATTGACAAAAACAAAATGCTTGATATAAAAGATACATGTATAAAAAAATTCTCCGAAATTAAAACACAACCAACACACATCCATGGTGATGCAACCACTACAAATTTTATATATGCAAATGGTTCAATTTATGCTATAGATATGGAAAAAGCAAAAATTGCAAGCTTTGAGCTTGACTTAGGTTTTATAATTGCAGAACTTAAACATCATTTTATGTTATTTGGGCAAAAAGACAATGACGCTTCAGAATACATATCATTTTTTTTAAATAATTATTGTATTTTATCATCTAAAAATATAAACGATATAGAAAATAATCTGAAAATATTCACAGCTTTAGGTTTATTTAGAATTGCGCGCAATATGTATCTAGATGTAAACTACAGGAAACTTCTGGTAAAAAAAGCTATAGGTTTAATACAATGAAATACAAAAACATTTTTTTTGACTTATATGGAACGCTTATTGATATTAAAACTGATGATTACAAGCCAGAAATATTCTATAATTTATCAAATTTTTTAAATTACGAAGGTATAAGGGTTGAAAAGGAATTTTTTCAATCAAGATTCGAAGAAAACATAAAACATCAACTATCGGTTTCCCAAGAAAAATACCCGGATGTTGATATCAAAAAAGCTTTTTATGATACGATTTTGAGTTTTGGCTATAACACCTGCGATTATCTTCTTGATACAATAATGAAGATATATAGAACTTTGAGTATATTAGAATTTAATGTCTTTGATGATGTACACAAAGTACTTTCAAACTTAAAGAAAGATTACAATTTGGGTTTAATATCAGACGCACAAACAATTTTTTTATATAAAGAAATAAGCATACTATCTTTAGAAAGCTATTTTTCAAGCATTACACATTCAAGTGTACTAGGTTTTAGAAAACCAGATGAGCGGATATTTAAAATTGCACTGGATAAGGCCAATGTAAAAGCAAGCGAAAGTGTATATATTGGCGATAGCATAAAAAGAGATATAGGTTCAAAAAAAGCAGGCATGACATTTATTTTAATCAAACGTGGAGAATCTATTTATGACAAGGAATCTGGCGAAGCTGACGTTGTAGTTAATACACTTGAAGAAGCACAGCACTATATCAGGTCAAATATATGAATTTATTGGATTTTGCAGATACTAAATTAAAACAAAAAAAATTATTATTTGAACAGCTAAGATCGTTAAACAAAAAAACAAAAAGCGGCAGAAGTTTATTAAAAATACACTCAAAATGGGTAGATGAAGTTATTCAAGAATTTTATAAAAATTTTTCACAAAACACTCAAAACTGCATAATTGCACTAGGCGGATATGGCAGAAACCAGCTTAACCCTTTCTCTGACATTGATTTAATGATACTATACACAAAACTTGATAGTTCAATAGAAAAATTATCAAAAGACTTATCTGACCTATTATATAAGCTAGGCTATGATACATCTGTTATAGTAAGGACGCTAAAAGATTGCTTCGAACTTTCCAAAAAAGATGACACCATAAAAACATCTCTAATGGATAGTAAGTATGTATGTGGCAATCAAAAACTATTTTTAAGATACGAATTTATACTTAAAAAAATAATTGAAATGGACAAAGTTTCATATGTAAAAACAAAAATAGAATCCTATCAAATACGACACGCAAAGTATGGTAATACAGTGTTTGTTTTAGAACCAAATATTAAAGAAGGTGTTGGCGGACTTAGAGATTACCACAGTGTAGTATGGATTTATAAGGCTATTTTTAACACAAAAAACGCTCTTGACATGAAAAAACATAATTTAATGACAGACTTTGATTATGAAACACTTACATCTGCCCTTTATTTTTTATGGCGCTTAAGGAATGCAATGCACTTTGTAGCAAACGGCAAAAATGATATACTCTATTTAAACCTTAGGGAAGCTATTGCAAGTGAAATGCAAATCTACGCTTCATCATACTTTAGTGCCCAAGAAAGATTAATGAGAAAATACTATTATTACGCTAGAAAAATGCAAGATGTGTGCGAAAAACTCATTAATAAAGCTGCTATCTATATTAGCGAAAATAAAAATCCTGTCGTATTTGAAATAGATAGCAAAACAAAAGTAGTAAACAATCACCTAGAGTTTTATGATGATCTTAATCTATACAATATCTTGATTCTTTTTTACTACAGTGTTCGCTATTGTGTTAATCTTTCTTTTGACACCATTTATTCAATAAATACAACAAATATATCCAATCAAAAAAACGACTTATTTGTTTTTAAATTATTTAGACTTATATTTTCTTACCCAAAGCCTATATATAAACAGATCTATCAAATGCACAAATCAAATTTATTAAACAAATTAATCCCGGAGTTTGGAAAAATTTATTGCTTAAGTGAGTATAGCATGTATCACAAATATACAGTAGATGAACATTCGTTGCAAGCATTGTATTTCTTGGATGAACTTTTTGAAAAAAAAACAGATAGTCCTTTTATTATGAGACTTCAACATATTTTTTTATCTTTAAACGAAAGGGATTTGTTTCTGCTTAGGTTTGCTGTACTTTTGCATGACATCGGTAAGCTAAAAAAACAAAAACATGAAGTATTGGGTGCTGAAATGTCACTTAAGATATCTGAAAGATTTGGTTTAGGAAAAGAATTAAGACAAGATCTTTATTTTTTAATTAAAAATCATTTACTTATAAATAGAGTTATTTCATACCAGGATATTGACGATACTAAAACTATTTTAAATGTATTAAATATAGTAAAAGATAAAAGAATGCTAAATTTGCTCGTACTACTAACCTATGCAGATATGAATGCAGTAAATGATAATGTGTGGAGTAAATGGAAAGAACAATTGCTTGAAACGCTGTATATAAGATTAATATTATCGCTTGAAAAAAAAGATCAAAACTTTCTTATCTTAACAGATGCCAAAAAAAAGAAAAAGAACTTACTAAATCAAATTCAAGAAAAAGATATCATAGATTTTTTAAACCGCATACCAGAGAGTTTAATATTTGACATGGATGAACAAACTATTCTACAATTATTAAAAACATTTTCAAAACCACAAAAAAATAATTATTTTATGGTTGAACAAAAGGACGAGTATGCAAGATTGTTTGTGCTTGCCAAAGAAAAAATTGGGCTTATTAACAAAATAGCTGGCATAATGCTTTGCGCAAATGCCAGTATAATTTTAGGAAAAACCTACACTCTTGACAAAAATAATACAATTGTTGTTTTTACAACAAAAAATAAAAATTTAGATGAAAATTATATTGAAGAACTTTTTTTAAAATCTGAGGAAGATGAGTCTTTTTTGGACGAATGTGCTCGAAAAAATACAAATAAGTTTTTGAATAGATTGGAAAAAACAAAAATAGAAATGTCTATAAAAAGAATTGAAATAGAAGTTGATAATAATCAAAGCGATATATATACTGTTGTTAGAATTCATGCACCTGATAAATTAGGTCTTTTATACAATATTACCAAAGTATTTAAAGAACTGGAAATTTTTATTGGATCTATTATTATTGATACTAAAGGTGAAGTTGCTGTGGATACTTTTTATGTTTTATCATCTGGATTTAAAAAAATTTATGATAAAAAATTCATCGATTTGCTCAAAGCAAGACTTTATGAAATTTTATCTTAAGAAAAATGGAAAAAGAAAAAGTATTTCCAAAAGATATAAATGAAATTATTAGTGTAGGTCAAAATATCAATATAGAAATACTTGCCGGAGATTATAAAGGAATTTATTATTCGTATGTTTATGATGAAGACAAAGATGGTTTTTTAATTTTCCCTCCAACAGATAGTTTAGGCAGAATGGGTTTTGTTAAAGTAGGGGATATGGTATCAGTTAGTTGTATATCAAAAAAAAATATGAGAGTGGCATTTGATTCTAAAATCTTACAAATTATAAAACACACCGATAAAACATTATACAAAATTAGTAAACCAACAGAATTTTACAAATATGAGTTCAGGGAAAACTTTAGAGTAGATGTTTTGTTAAATGCAACATGTTATTTTTATGACACATCAAACAAACTCCAGACAAAACAGGCAAGTATATTAAACTTAAGTGCTTCTGGCGCTAAAGTATCATTAAATGAGTTTTTCGAGTTAAATAAAAGAATTATTCTTGAGTTTATTTTAGAAAATAGAACATTTAATGTTAATGCAACAATTGTTAGAAGATTACAAATTGATACCAATACATATCACTATGGGATACGATTCGAAGAAATGGATTATAAAGATAAAGATTTTTTGATCAAATTTTGCCTGAAGAAACAAATGGAATTTTTGCGCATGCAAAGAGGTTAAAATGATAGAAACTATAAAGCGTCTAAAAATTGCTGTTATTGGAGATGTAATGCTTGACCATTATATATTTGGGAATGTAGATAGAATTTCTCCTGAAGCACCCGTGCCTGTTTTAAATGTTAAAGACGAAAAATTTTATTTAGGTGGGGCAGCAAATGTTGCAAGGAACTTGAAAGATTTAGGTGTTAATGTTTATCTTATAGGGTGCATTGGCAAAGACGAATCAGCAAATATTTTCAAAAAACTTTGTGAAAATGAAAACATAAACGCAAAACTTATAGAACAAAGAAAAATTACAACAAAAAAAACACGTATCGTGGCTGCTTCTCAACAAATAGTGAGAGTTGATAGAGAACAAAAACAACCTATAGATTACAAAACAAAAAATGAAATTATAAAAGCTGTTGCAAAAGAAAATGTAGATGCAATTATCATTTCTGATTACGGAAAAGGAGTTATTTCGTCTAAACTTATTGAAGAACTAAGATATATATTTGATAAATTCATAAGTGTTGACCCAAAAGTAAATCATACAAAAATGTATAAAAACGTTGACCTTATAACACCAAACTTAAAAGAAACTCAAGAGATGAGCAAAATTGAAATTCAAAATGATAAAGATTTAAAAAAAGCTGCAAATATAATTATCAAAAACACAAAATGCAAGTATTTACTTGTTACACAAGGGGAAAACGGTATGACCCTTTTTTCAAAAGACGGACTTGTGTATCATGAAAAAGCTTTGGCAAAAGAAGTTTATGATGTAACAGGTGCAGGCGACACTGTGATTGCAGTTTCTACTATGTGCTTTGCTTTGGGCTGTGAGCCTACAAAAGCGGTTAAGCTTTCAAGCATTGCAGCGTCTATTGTAGTTGGCAAACGTGGCACATCCAGTGTTAAATTTGAAGAAATAAAGGATTATATATGAACATTGCAATTTTAATACCAGCAAGGCTATCTTCAACACGTTTTCCCAAAAAACTCTTGTGTAAGGTTAATAATAAAAGCATCATTGAGTGGACATACCTAGGTGCAAAAAATTCCAAACTAGCCCAAACTTGTGCAGTTTTAACTGATTCTAAAGAAATCCAAAAAACCATAGAAAATATTGGCGGTCAAGCCTTTTTTGTAGATGGTAATTTTGTAAGTGGAACAGATAGAATTGCCCACTTTGTCTTAGATAAAAATTATGATATTATTGTTAATGTACAAGGCGATGAGCCATTAATAGATGGTCAAACAATAGATAATCTCATAACATTTTTTATTAAAAAAAAGCTACAAATGGCTACTTTAGCAGTAAAATGCAATACCTGTGCAGATAATATAAATGATGTTAAAGTTGTTGTTGATAAAAACAGCTTTGCAATGTACTTTTCCCGCTCTAAAATACCTTACAATGCTAATTTTTACGATAACTATCTAAAACATATAGGTGTTTATATATATGATAAACACACATTGCTTTTTTTACACAATCAAAATCCAACTGCGCTAGAGTTAGCAGAAAAACTTGAACAATTAAGAGCTCTTGAATTTTCAATAAAAATTGGAGTCCTCATAGTATCAAAACAATTCATTGGTATTGATACAAAAGACGATCTGCAATTATTTGAACAGTATATTAACTTTAAACAGATGTCATCTTTTTAAATAAATCTACCTCATATTTTGAACCAATAATAAGAGGCGTCCTATCATGCAATGTTTGGGGGGTTTTATCCAGTATATCAACCAAACCATCGCATGAAGCACCACCTGCGTGCTCAACAATATAAGAAAGAGGGAAAGCTTCGTACAACAATCTTAGTTTTCCTTTTTTATTTTTTTCATCTGCTGGATATAAAAATACACCGCCTTTTAGTAAATTTCTGTGAAAATCAGAAACAAGAGAACCTATGTAACGTGATGTATAACCTTGATCCTTTAAAGTTTCAATATAGTCTTTTATCTTTTTATCCCATTTATTAGAATTTGCTTCGTTTACACTGTAAATGTTGCCTTTCGGGGGTATTTTTATATCTGGATGAGACAACAAAAACTCACCAACACTTGGATCAAGTGTAAAACCATTTACACTCCCACCAGCACAATATACAAACATTGTAGAAGATCCATATACAACATATCCTGCAGCAATTAAATCCCTGCCCTTTTGTAATAAATTGTCTTGTAAAGAACACTCTTCTTCTTTTTTTCTAAAAATACCAAAAATCGTACCAATACTTACATTAACATCTATATTAGAAGAACCATCAAGTGGATCAAATACAACAACATATTTGCCTTTTTGGTACTTATCCGGTATTTCTATCGCAGTTTCAACTTCTTCAGATGCCATAACACACACTTTACCTATATGGTCCAATGCTTCAATCATCTTTTGATTTGCAAACACATCCAGTTTTTGCTGAGTCTCACCAAAAATATTTTGCGTCTCTAAACTACCCAAAATATTAACCAGGCCTGCTTTATTTACTTCTCGTGCAATAATTTTTGAAGCAAATGCAATCTGCTCTAAAATAATTGTAAAATCACCTGTAGCTTCTTTAAATCTTCTTTGTTCTTCAAGTATAAACCTACTTAAATTCATAAGCGCCATAGACTGCCTCCTTTACAAGTAAATAAATATCATAGACAAAATACCAACAACCAAACACATAAACAATACTGGCAAGATTGTTGCTTTTATAAATTGGGCTTCTTCTTTTCCACCAACACCAATCGTTGCTGCTGCATTTGTAATTTTTGACGGTGTGATAGCTGATGCTATGCCACCTCCTACAGCATGAGCCGCATAAATCCACATAAATGCATTTGCACCTACAGTTGATATTGTAGCTTCCCACTGAATTTTTGCAAACAAAACATTAGATGCAGTAGCGCTACCTCCAACAAATGCTCCAATTAAACCCAAAAACGGTGCAATTAATGGATAAAAAGATCCAAAACTTTTGGCAAAACTACTTGATATTATAATGTCCATATTGTTTTGAGTAAAGTTTGAAGATGGAATTAGTTTTGAGCCAATAACATCCATACCAGACCATGCCATGATGTATGCAACGCTAAAAAACAAAGAGTATGCCAAAAATGGCCCCCAAATCCTTTTAAGCCAAAGCTTTGTAACTTTGCTCAATTGTTCTTTTGTGGGCTTTAAAATAAATATTGATAGTATACCAACAACCATTATCCAAAACCACACACTGGAAAGAATATTTAAATCTTCTGTTTTATCAGCAAAAATATGGATTATTTCATAAGGATTTAATAAATTACTCAAATAAAGTTTTACAGAATGAACATTTACAATAAATGACAATAAAATAAGGATAATAAAAGGAGAAGCTGAAAGAAGTAGATCTTTTTGAAAAAAAGTCTGTCTTTGAGTAGAACTTGAGCCGTTTTTATAATAAAAGTATACAAAAACCATAGTGGCAAGTCCTGATAATACACCTATAATTTCAACCGGCGCAATTCTTGACCATGCCAAAAATAAAGCAGTTAAAGATAATACCAGACCAGAAAGCATCGCAGCAATCCAGTTCTTTTTTAACGCCTGCATCCCCCCAACAGTGTATAACATTAAAAATGCAAACAACATAGAAACAAATGGCAAAAATGCTGTAATTTTGAATGTATAATCCCAGATAAAACTAGATAAGCTATCAATACCAGGTGGTTTGATACCAAAACCCATAGCGACTTTGCAGGCAATGTAATGGGTATAGAAAATAACGCAAACGAAGTTAGTGGATCATAGCAAAGAATGCTTATCGCAATAGCTGCAACAGGACTGAACCCAAGGAGTCTAAATATCGGTGGAAACATAGCAGGTGTTACCATACCAAGAGCAGTTGATAAACTACCAAAACCCATACCTAAAAATAGTGTTTGTTCTTCTTTATTTGTAGTTATGCCTTTTATATAATCGATAATTTTAGATAAAGCTTTTGTTTCATTCATTAAAAAAATTAAAAACATGGTAAATGTAACAGCCAGAGAAATACCAAGTGCTTTTACAATACCCATTATTGTTGCGCCCCATACTACAGCATATGGTGTTTTAAAATAGTAAACAGCTATTGCAAAACAAAGCAACCAGCCAGCAACAGACACAAATGTACCAGAACGATTAAAAACAAGCATACCTGCCAACACAAGCAAAATAGGTAAAATGGCAAAAAAAAGTCCATACTCCCTCCGCCTTAATTATTTACAGATATGTTAATTAAAAATAAAAACATTGTCAAGAAAATGTAAAATTATAATTTTAAATTACAAGATTTATAAACTAACTATAAAATTAAATACCTTCGTACTTTTCTACAATTTTGTTATCTTTATCAACTATAACAACTTTTGGTACGACTTTATCTGCTTCACTATCGTCTACCAGCCCAAATGCTGCTATTATAATTTTATCACCTACAGCAACTTTTCGTGCTGCAGCTCCATTTAGACAAATTACACCTGAGCCTTTCTTGCCTTTTATTGTGTAAGTTTGAAATCTCTCACCATTATCAATATTCCATATATGCACATACTCGTATTCTTTCATGTTTGCCGCTTCCATTAAATCTTCATCAATTGTTATGCTGCCTATATAATGCAAGTCTGCCTGAGTAACCGTAGCCCTATGAATTTTTCCAATAAGCATATTTCTAAGCATAATCCCCCCTTTAAATCCACATATTGTCAATCAATCTTGTTTTACCAAAAAAGACTGCCAAAGATATCAAAGTTTTACCCAAAACCACTTCCTTTAACTCACTCAAACAATCAGTTGAATTTATGCTAATGTAATCAATACGTGCTAAATCGTAAGAATTTATAACATCTTTCATATTCTTGATAATTGTTTGTGAATCATAAATTTTTGCATCTATTAACTCTTTTGCCTTATCAAGAGCTTTTTTTAAACAAACAGCTTGAGAACGCTCTTTAGCATTTAAATAAACATTTCTTGAACTTAAAGCCAGACCATCAATATCCCTTTCAATTTCGCATGGTACAATCTCGACATCAAGATTCAAATCTTCAACCATTTTTTTGATAATTATTAACTGCTGGGCATCCTTTTTGCCAAAATATGCCCTAGTTGGTTTAATAATATTAAATAGTTTTAAAACAATTGTTGTTACACCTTTAAAATGAGTGGGGCGTGACTTTCCTTCAAGCGGTTTACTTAAAAAAGAAACTTCAACGTAAGTTTGATAATTTTGTGGGTACATTTCTTCATAACCTGGGTAAAATATTACATCAACGCCATTTTGTTCGCACAAAACCCTATCTTTCTCAAAATCTCTTGGGTATGTATTAAAATCTTCATTTGGCGCAAATTGCAATGGATTTACAAAAATGCTAACTACTACAATATCATTTTGTGATCTAGCTTTTTTTATTAAAGATAAATGTCCATTATGTAAATAACCCATTGTAGGCACAAAACCTATGCTTTTTTTTGACAAAATTGAATTTTTGCTAAATTCTTTCATTTGATCAATAGTCTGTATAACTTTACTCATATGAGTACTCCAATGATGGAAATTCGTTGTTTTTTACTTCTTTAATATAGTCTTTAATACCTTTTATAGCATCTTGTTTTAATGACGCATACCTTTTGACAAATTTAGGTTTAAAATCATCAAAAAGCCCAAGCATATCATGAAAAACCAAAACCTGACCATCACAGTAAAGCCCAGCCCCAATACCAATTGTTGGAATTTTCAGTTTTTGAGTAATTTCTTTTGCAAGATTTAGTGGTATAGCCTCTAAAACTATAGCAAAAACACCAGCTTGCTCCAAACTAATAGCATCATTTACTATTTTTTGCGCTTGTTCTTTGGTTTTTGCCCTGACAGTGTATGAACCAAAAACATTTATAGATTGAGGCGTTAAACCTAAATGTCCAATAACTGGTATGCCGCTTGAAACCAATTTATAAACAGTTTGAGCAAACTCTTCACCACCCTCGAGTTTTACACAATCACAAAGCGTTTCTTTCATTATTTTACCAGCGTTTTCCAGCGCTTTTTCAGTCGATGCTTGATAACTCATAAATGGCATATCAACTATTAATAACGCGTTGCTTACACCTTTTTTTACGATTTTACCATGATAAATCATCTCATCTAAACTAACTGGCAATGTAGAACTATTTCCCTGCATAACCATACTTAGAGAATCTCCAACGAGTATCGAATCAATACCAGCTTCATCTGCAATTTTTGCCTGGGTATAATCATAGGCTGTAATCATAGTTATTTTTTCTTTTGATTTCATACTTACAAACTTAGGTACCGTCATTTTCATAAACTTATCCTCCTTAAAATAAAAAGCCCAAATGCATTTAATATGCATTTGGGCTTTTTATTTTAATTTGTTCGCTTAAAGCTCCCAAAGGAGTCTTTGTGCTATTTAACAAAAATTTAACCTCTTAACAAACAATTTTTATTGAGTCGCGATCCCGTTCGCGCTCAAGCAAAACTTTAACATTTTCACCTAAAATGTTTATACTATCATTTAACTCACACAAGCCCACAAGCCAAAAACACCTATTTAGTAAATACCTGTGTGGAATGTTTAAAAAATCACCTCTAATGATAATATCCCAAAATATTAAAATGTCAATATCGATATTTCTTGGACCCCATTTAATATCAGTTTGTCTGCCCATTTTTTTTTCGATTGACTTAATAAATATTAACAGTTCATAAGGCTCAAGCTCTGTTTCGATTTCTATGACTTGATTGTAGAAATTTTCTTGATTCTTATAACCCCAGGGAGGACTTTCGTAAATATGCGAGAATTTTACAATTCTTATTTTGTTGTTTTGATTTATGAAGTCAACTGCTGTATTTATATTTTTTTTCCTATCTGCAATATTTGAGCCAAGCCCTAAAAAAACTTTTGTATATTTCATAATGACTTTATAGCATCAACTGCTTTTTGTATATTTGGGTTTGTTATGCTTATTCTAAAATAGCCTTCACCATACTCACCAAAACCTACACCAGGTGTTACTACAATACCTTTTTCTTCAAGTAATTTTTTAGTAAAGTCTTTGGAATTATAACCATGCGGTACTTTTACCCAAAAATAAAATGTAGCAAGTGGCTCCTCAAAATCAAAATTTGCTTTTCTTAGTGCTTGGGTCATCTGATTTTTGCGCTCTTGAAAGATTTTTCTTATAGGTTCATTTAGCATTTTGTAGTTATTTAGGGCAAAAATGCCAGCTGTTTGCAATGCTCCAAACACACCTGAGTCTACATTTGTTTTAATTTTGGCCAGACCATAGATACCCTCTTTATTACCTACAGCAAAACCTATCCTCCAGCCAGTCATGTTAAATGTCTTTGAAAAAGAATGTAGCTCAATGCCAACCTCTTTTGCTCCATCAATTTCCAAAAAACTCACTGGTTTGTAATTATCGTAATAAATTTCAGAATATGCATTATCTGATGCAACCAAAAAACCATATTTTAAAGCAAGTTCAACAACTCTATTGTAAAAATCTTTCGTGGCAATAGCGCTTGTTGGATTATTTGGATAGTTTATAAACATGATTTTTGTTTTATTCAACACACTTTTATCAATTGCGTCCAGATCTGGTAAAAAGCCATTTTCTTTCAAAAGCGGCATCTTATAGACAGAACCACCAGCAAACATTGTGGCGGTAGCATAAACTGGATATCCTGGATCTGGTACAAGCGTATAATCGCCTTTGTCAATAAAAGCAAGTGGCAAATGAGCAATGCCTTCTTTTGAGCCAATTAGAGCAAGACACTCATTTTGTGGGTCTAAATCTACATTAAACCTATCTTTATACCAGTTTGCTACAGCTGCTCTAAACTCAAAACTTCCTTCGTATGAGGGGTACTGATGGTTTTGAGGATCCTCAAGGGCTTGTTTTGCAGCTTCAATAATTTCTTTTGGCGTTGGTATATCTGGATCACCTATGCCTAAATCAATAATCTCAACGCCTTTTTGCTTTACCTCTGTCTTTAGTTTATCAATTTCTGCAAACAAATAAGGTGGCAGCTTTTCAATCCTTTCTGAGAGTTTAAACATTTTTACTCCTTTACTGGATTTATTAATTTACCTATTTTTTCTATTTCAATCTCTATAACATCACCTACTTCAACACCGCCAACACCGCTTGGCGTACCAGAAGCTATTAAATCGCCCGGATATAATGTCATTATTTGAGATATAAATGAAACAAGCTCATATACATTAAATATCATGTGTGATGTTGTAGAATTTTGTCTGATTTGCCCATTTAGTTTTGTTGTAATTTTTAGATTCATGGGATCAACTTCAGTTTCAATAAAAGGACCAATTGGTGCAAATGTATCAAAACCTTTTGCCCTGGTCCATTGTCCATCAATTGATTGTAAATCTCTTGCTGTAACATCATTTATTATCGTATAGCCAAATATGTAATCTCTAGCTTGATCGACAGATACATTTTTACATACTCTGCCAATTACCACACCCAGTTCTCCTTCGTAATCAACTCTTTTTGACATATGTTTGGGATAGATAATAGGTTCGTTTGGACCAATAACAGTACTTGAAGGTTTAATAAACATTTTAGGCACACTTGGCTTTTCATCTTTCATTTCCTGAATATGATCGTTATAATTAAGACCAATGCCAATGATTTTTGAAGGTAAAACTGGTGGCAAAATTTTTACGTCATTTATGTTAGCTTCTTTAATAACTTCAAAATTGTTATACAAAAAATTATTTGACAAACACTTTACACTTTCATTTTCAAGCAACCCATAATACTCTTTATTCTCATAATAGAATCTCAAAAACTTCATATACCCCCCAAAAAATTTTTAATAGTTTCGACTCCATTGCCTTCTCTTAATATAACTTTATTTTCAAAATCTACAATAGTGGATGCTGTGTTTTTTGTCTTACCTGTTATAATAACATCAACAATGCCAAAATAATACTTTATCAATTCTTTTGAGTTATTAATTGGCTGTTTTTTTGAGATATTAACACTTGTTGAAGTTAGCGCAAAACGCTCTACAATTTTTTTAATATAAGGATCAAAGGCAAGACGATAAGCAGTTTTTCCATTCTTTGAAACATAAAAAGGCAAATTTATTTTATTTTTTAAAATTAAAGTAGCGCCTAAATTTAACAAATTCAAAGCTTCTTCATCCACGTATGCACTTTTTAAAACAAAATCTAGACTGCACAGTACTATTAGCGGATTTGATAAATCTCTTCTTTTTATCTTAAAAATCTTTTTGTTTGCGTAAGTATTAAATATGAATGCCCCAATACCATATATTGTATCTGCCGGGTAAATAACAACACCATTTTTAATGTTATATAAATACTTAAAAGCATCTTTATCTTTACAAACAATTGTTTTCATAAAATTTTGTAAAATAGACAGTGAAATCTAAACCATCTAGCTTTAGAGCTATAATCTGATATCCCAACCCAACTATAACTGCCTTTATAGAAATACTCATTCCTTTAACCGCCATGGTTAAAAGTCAAACCCTAATCACTTAACTAAACAAGTTTTATTGTTAACAATTATTATTTAAAACCTACATTTTTTAATTGTAAAACGAAAGCTATATCAAATTTTCCTAAGGAGATGGAATTATCTCTCATCTTGCAATCAAGTTTTTCTGACATATCAAAAACCTTACAATTTATTATGATTTCAATTTTGGAAACCTAAAAAGTTTGATACAATTCATTCCCATACCTCATTATACATTTTATCAAATTGGTAATTATATTGCAAACGCTTTACAAAAACTGCCAAATTAAACATTTTTAGTTAAAAAAATAATTGACATTTTTTATTTAATAATGTACAAAGTAATAATATAGATCTACAGAGGATTTGTTGAGAATTAAAATTATTTTTGAGAGCCCAAAGAATATAGTTTTGCAAGTAGGGTTTAATTCCATTATTCAATGGTTTATTTATAGTAACATTAAAGATTCGTGGCTACACGATATAGGTTTTAAATATGAAAAAAGACAATTTAAATTGTTTTCTTTTTCATCTTTTTTAGAAAAAGCTCAATTTATAAATGAAAAAAAATTATTCATTTTTCCAAAAATTGTAAGTTTTATATTTTCTTCACCGGTAGATTGGATAATAGAAAACCTGGCTTCAAAAAGTTTTACAACTAAAAAAATAAGTTTCTGGCAAAATGAATTATACCTATCAGAAGTTTCGGTATTAAAACCCCCACAAATTACACAAAATGAAATTAAAATTAGAGCTATTACACCCATAGAAGTTCACTCAACCTTTCAAATATATAAACAAAAGAAAACATACTACTATAATCCATATGAAAAAGAATTTTCTCTTTTAATTGCCAATAATGCAGCAAAAAAATGGGAAGCATTTTATAAAAAACCACCAGAATCAGAATTAAAATTAGAACCAATAGGTTTTAACAAAGAAAAAATTGTCAGATTTGGATCAAAAAATAGTTTAATAATAAAAGGTTGGACTGGTAATTTTAAGTTGCTTGCTGATTCTAAGATGTTAGGGTTTATTATTGATGCTGGTTTAGGTAATAGAAACAGCCAGGGTTTTGGAATGGTAGAAGTAATCCAATAATTTTTACTTAGGTTTTCTGAAATTTTTAAAATACGCTTCAGTGGAGGATTAATGATTGAAGCTGTTT
>NZ_JAGDWY010000094.1:0-481 GCF_023256235.1 Desulfurella sp. | reverse complement strand
GATTGTGAAAAAACATTAATAAAATTAAACTTAGCAAGAAAAAACATCTTATTAGATCTAGATGATACCATTTTGCATAACGATTTTGCCGAAGAAATTTTTCCTGAATACTTCAATGGATCTGATCCTTTTAAAATAAAATTAAACATATCAAATATTGATCATCCTTTATATGAAGGAATCGATTATGAAGAATTTGATGCAAATAAAAAAATGAAATACTTTTATAAAAAAGGTAGTGCAAATGGTCCAGACAAAACACCTACTTCAAAAATTACTGAAATAGAAAAAACATTTAAAAACAAAATTAAAAATTTTTTCTTAAAGTACTCTCAAATATACAAAGATCAATTGACAAAAGATAATAAAAAACTTCTTAAAAACATTCAAAATCTTATTAACGAAAAATTTGACTTTATTTTATCAGATTTTAAAAATTTTACCGACAAACATAATTTTTTAAAAAACCAAAATGAATTAA
>NZ_JAGDWY010000093.1 GCF_023256235.1 Desulfurella sp. | reverse complement strand
AAATAGCAGTGAAAAAGAACAACCTAGTTGTCATTAAGGGAAAAAGCTTTACTTACTATGTGAAAACTAAAAACAATGTTGTTGTGTCTGTAATAGCTAAATCAAAAATAGGATTTGCTAATCCATCTTATTTTATTAAGGATATTAATACTTGTAAAAGAATAATTATTAGGATAATACCACTGGGTTTTGTTAAAGGGGAATACTTTTGCCCAAGCGGTAAGTATATTTATTCAATTTTAGGAGGTATGGCCTTACACTACTACACAGAGGTTTGGCTAGCAAAATATAGCTTTTAAATCAATAAACTTGTATAAAACGTGGTATAAAAATGTTTCTTTTTGGAATTTTGGATTATCGTGTTCGTATTTCTAAATTGCTTCAAACCACCTTATATAGCACCAACTATTTATTCAAGTGTTCATTTGACTTGAAAATCTCTGCTAATATTTAATATGTTGTCATAGATATAAAACCCTCGTAAAATACCTTCTTATTCCCGCTATACGATTATACGCTTTTATACCAATCATCCTAGCTGATCCACATTATACAAGTTTCAACTGTCTATCCATGTTCTTATCCTAAAAGTTCTTTTTCTATTTCTATTTCCTTTAGTATTGTATTTGCTTTGTTTATAGTCATGTTAATTCCTTCCTTGATATCTCTACCTATTGCATTAATACTAATATCCATACCACACATATTTAATACTATTTCGTATTGTATATTATCTTCTATTTCTTGTGTTTTCTCCAATAATCTATTACAGATATCTTTGATTTCGCTTATACTAGATGACACAGATAACATGCTAAAAAGTAAATACATTCCTAATGTTTTACTATCTACTTGTTCCATATTTACTCTCCTTATTGTATTTTGGCTGTACCACAACTTGTTTCATATTATCTTTAATAAAACTATATGATGTTAATCCATATACGAACTTTTTATTAGTTGCTTCTAGATATCCATAACACACTTCTTTATAAAATAGGTAAACTTCTAGATTATTACAATCTATCCTATTAACTAAATATAGTAAGCACCTTATAGCTTTAGTTGCTATTTGCTCTTTTAACATAATATTCTCTAAAAATACTACAAATACTTTTATAACATTGTCTACTCTTGTTTTTTCCACCAGAAAAGACGATTATATTTTCTATTACTTCCCCAGTTGTGGCATCTACCAATGCTAAATTATTGACAAAGTATACCATAAAGTTCCTTCTTTATTATTATGTAACAATTTTATCGTTTTTTCAAGACAATCTTTACAATCATGATTATGTTGAAAATGTAGAAATTAATACTTTAAAACAAGGATTAGATTAGAAGTTATATAACACATAGAAAAGCTTGAAAAATGAAAAAGAATAAATAAATATATTCTGTAAAAATTTTTGAAGTTCCACAAAAACTCAATACCAATCAATGGTTTCCAGGCACGAAAACATCAAAATCGTACATTTCTACCTTTTGCATTTTCCCTGTCAACAAAACATTGATGTATCGTAATTTTTTTACGAGTTTTGCTATTGATTAGTAATGGTTAGAAAGCTAAAAATAATAAAATTGATTTTTTATTTTACTTGTCCTATTTGTAGTTTTGCTGTCATTTATTCTTTGCTATGGTTTTACAGCAAAACTACAAATAGTTGGGGTTCTTAGGGGCTTTGCCCCTAAGTCTAGGGAAGGTTTGGAAGGGAGCGAAGCGTCCCTTCCATAGCGACAAGCTACATCGGTGGCAGCTGCTAAAATCTT
Organism: Desulfurella sp.; assembly: GCF_023256235.1. Classification (NCBI taxonomy): domain Bacteria; kingdom Pseudomonadati; phylum Campylobacterota; class Desulfurellia; order Desulfurellales; family Desulfurellaceae; genus Desulfurella; species Desulfurella sp. The sequence goes on along the minus strand of NZ_JAGDWY010000093.1, from coordinate 3,039 downwards.
TATGAAGGTTTATTTTAAGGTTATATTTGAAGTTATTATTTTGGAATATTGCTCTACATTGCAATGTAGTAATTTATGAAAAATATTGTGAAGTAAAAATATAAAGTTTATTATTGAAGCATATTGCAAATTTATTTTTGGTAGTATATATTAGGATACATATGAAATTAATATATTAGATTATCATTGTAGAATATGCTATTAAATATGACTATAGATAGTTATTAAATATATTCTCAAGTATTTTATGAAATGTTATTATGAGAAAATATATGAAATTTATTATTTTTACTATAATACTACTCCTATGAATATATGAAGAATAGAACCGCTTTCTGTGGGCAACACAGAAAGCGGTAGTTTGTGGCCGAAGGCCACGAAGTTTTGATAAAAAAGTATTGATAAATTAGAAATATGTCATATATTGTTTTATAAGTATGGTGCTCCTCAGGCCTTGCTGGGGACGGTCACGCTAACGTTATAGCGATGTAAAACCTTAAGAGGTTGTTTTGCGAGGAAGTGTTAAAGTACAAGTAAGCTTTTTGCTTAGGTTAATCGAAGAGATTGGGAATTCTAAGAAAAAGGCGAAGGAGTCTGCTAGGATAGATGGTGCTAAAACGTGGCATGATATTGGAAAGCGTATAGGGATTTATAGTTACGCTACTAGGAATACCTATAAAGATGTATGGATGCAATTTCTTAATTTTTGTAGGGAAGAGTATGGTGTAAAGGATCCTGTTAAATTGGATGCCATTCATTTCAAAGCTTATTTGGAAAAGAAGATAGCTGATGGTATTAAATACTCTACCTTTCAAAAGCATGCAGCCGCATTAGAAAAGTTGCAAGTAGCTATCAATGTATTTTTATCCACTTATAGGCCTGATATAAAAAAGAGTATGGATTACTCAAAGGATATTGCTGAAGTAAGAAAGAAGGCTCAAAAACTATTGAAAAGATTTGAAGGCGTTAGGCATTATCAAGACCCTCAGAAGGTTTTAAATTTCTTGGATGGCAATTACAGACTTGTGGCAGAACTTCAGCTAAGAGGTGGGCTAAGATTTAGCGAAGCTCAGAAACTAAAGCCCTTTAGTTTTAAAGGTAATGGTGTTATAGAGATAAAAGGTAAAGGCGGTAAGATTAGAACTGTAAAAATACCTTTAGAGCTTTATGAGATTGTAAAGAAAAGGGTTGACGATGGAATATGGTATATAAAAAAAGAAACGTATTTGAATCATTTGAAAAATGCTTGTAAGCTTGCAAATGAAGAGTATATGGGCTCCCACGGTTTGCGTTGGAATTATGCATTAAATAGCTTCTTTGAGAAAACCAGCTTGGGTGTTGGATACTTTGAAGCTTTGCAATCTGTTAGTCATGAAATGGGACATAATAGACCAGATATTACAGAGCATTATTTGTTTGGAGTGAAAAAGAAAAGGAGTTAAGTGATATGTTTAATGAAAAAATAGAAGTAGAACAAGGATTAAAGAAGAAAGAAGGGCAAAACAATACAAGGAGAAAGAAGCTCTTGGAGTTAAAAGATAAAATAGGGTTATCCGATGATGAGCTAAGAAAGTTGGAAGAAATAGGTAAGAAGCCTTTTACAAAAAAAGAGTACGACGAGCTGCAAACTCTTGTGAGTAAGTTCATTAGAGGTTATAAGAACGCTTATACTAGGAAAACCCATAAGGCAAACAGAGTTAAAGCCCTGTATTATCAAATAAAAGATTTAAAGGCTAAAGGACACAGTTGGAGTGAAATATTGATTTTCATGAGAGAGCTATTAAAGGTAAAAGTAAGTCAAAGTTATTTATTGCAAGTTTATAGACAAGTAGAGTTTGATTTATTAAAGGCTAAACTTATGAGTATCAGTTATATGATAGTGGATGGTAAAAGTTGGGATGAGTTATACAACGATATTAAATCTGCTCTTCCTGAGGAGATAAAGGATTCTCAAATGCTAAAGAAACTTTATTATGCATTGGTTGAAGAAGAGATCGAAAAACACTTTAAAGAGATAGAGAAAATGAAGAAATTAAATAAAGACTGGATTACAATCTTAAGTAGTTTAAAGATATATTGGATAAGAAGAAAAGAAGTAGAGATATTAGACAAAGCTTACAATGAAGTTCTTAAGAAAAAACTAAAATTACAAAGAGCTAACAAAATAAAAAAGCTTAAGAAATTAATAGACAAACACTATGAGAAAATAAAGCAGCTGAAAGACGCTGGTAAGAGTTTACAAGACAGTTTATTGGCTCTAAATATTGAGCTTCCGCCGGATCTAGACAATGAAGCTCTTAATAAAATATACAATGACGTAGCAAATGAGAAAGCAAGAAAGAATAAAAAGAATGGGTGAACTACGTGTTAATCTCAACGAAGAACTAAGCACAAAACTTGAAAACAAAGCTAAAAAAATAGGTAAATCTAAATCCGATATTGTAAGAGATGCTTTAAATATCTATTTAGACAAAAAGCTAAGCGCTTATCTCCTAGCGCACGAAAAAGGCGCTGCTGGTATAGTGGAGGACAATGAAAAACTAAAAAGGGAAAACGAAGAACTACAATATCTTCTTGCTGACTTTGAACAAAGATACAAGAGTATAAGCCAAAAGCTTTATTTGTTAGAAAGAGAATATACAATTGTTAATAAGCATTATCAAAAGCTACGTGGTATCTATACCGAAATCGAAGAAGAGAATAAAAGGCTTAAAACATATTTACGAAACTATGAAGAATGTTTAAAACATTACAAAGGGTGTAAGAAAGCTTTAAAGGATTTAGAGACTAAGCAAAAAGAATATGAAATGATATTGACTATCATTATATATGCTGGTATAACATTTGCTGGTGTTATATTGTTGTTTAAAATATTAAGCTACTTTCATATCTTGCTGTAAAAGTGGTAATAGTTCACTAAAAAAGTTGATGTACCGTTTCATTAATTGTGTAAACTATCTTACTAAACATTATTGTATTACTACCAGATAAAGAATTTCAAGTTGCTTTCTTATAATATCCCAATCTTTTATGGGTTTT
>NZ_JAGDWY010000092.1 GCF_023256235.1 Desulfurella sp. | reverse complement strand
CCCTGTACCTAAAATAAATCCAAAATCTTTATCGTATCTTACATAAGTTACTTTCCTATCAATTTTATTTGTTGAAGGATTTTTAAAATTGTATTCGACATAACCTGAACCTTGTTTTAAAGCAGTAGAAATTATTTCTTTAAAAATATATTTACCATTTGCATCTTTAAAGTCTAAAACATTTTTCCCCTCAAGCGAAGGGTCTGCCCTGTCCGCAAGCAATACACCATCTCTATCAACTACAAATATATAATTATTATTTCCGTACTTAACCTTTTTAATCCAATCAAGCGCGACTGCTTTTGCATCATCAAAACTCAATTCTCCGTTTTTGTACCTTTCGTATGGTCTTTGAATCATGGATGACACAGAATCTATAATGGAAACCAAGTTTTTCTTGTTATATGAAATAATTAATTCTTTTGTTGAGTTAATTTCCTGCTTTTCTAAGTTTAAATTCCAGTAAATTGCGTATATACCAAACAAACCAACAAAAATTAATACACTTAAAACACCGTATAAAACCATTTTTGTTTTGAAACTCATACATCCTCCACCTTAACTAATTAATCAAAATTCAAATATTGAGAACCATCGTCTTTTATAACAATCACACTGGGATTAAAAAGTACAAAATCCTGATGAAATGGGACACTAACTTTGCCACCAAAAGATGAATTGTCTCCCAAAGCCATATGTATGGTTCTGTAAATTTTTTCAGCTTCTAGGATATTGAGTGGATCTTTTGCTTTAGTGTTTGTACCAATGCCAAGCTCAGCTACATTTGCAGCTTGTGGATGTTGATCAATTATCTTTTTTAGCGTTTTAGCGTAATTATCACTTCCTATAATTTCATTTAGCATACCATCTTTTATAACAAAACATAAATTACCATCAAACTTAAATGTAGGTCCAAACTCTGCTACAAAATAACCATTTGTTTTGCCTTCATTTGGCGCAATAAACACTTCTCCGGCAGGCAAATTTCCAAAACTACCCGGTTTATCCAATAAACCATAATCGGTTAAAAATTCTCTACCTTCTAAATTAAACTCTATTTGTGTGCCATTTTTGGCATTAATTTTTATTATTTTAGCGTTTTTTACGACCTCGTATACTTGAAGCGTTTTATCTTTTAGTTCTTCTATGTCAATGCTTAATGGTCCAAAAAGCATACTTTCGTCAAATAAAGGCATACTTGCATACCTGCTTAAAGCGGTATTGGTTAAAAGTTTTCTAAAAAATGTATGGCTTGTAGAATAATTTGGCAGCGCAATAATAACATCTACACAATCGCACTTTTGTTTGACAATATCTTCTATAAAAGCTTTTTCTTGGTCGCTTAAAGTTTTAGCAATTATTTTGTCTTTTAGGTGTTCAAACTGATTTGTGCAGGGCTTGCCAAAAGCAATTTCCCAAAGCTCAAAAGGTGGCTCACTTGCAGGTGAGCCAAGTGAATCATATTCAAAGTAAAAAGCTTTTGCAAATGAATTTGCTTCTTCAAAAAAAGCTTTTGCTATGTATGGAAGCTTTTTCCTTCGTAATTTTTCTTTTTCATCAACATCCTCATTTAGAATATCTGTAAACACAAGACATCGCTCGTTGGGTTTCAAACCCATATTGTCTTTGAGTATTTTTTTAATTATCCTGTCTGCGTTCATATGTGTTTACACCTATTAAATCGTACAATGTACATTTTTGCAAGATTGCAGTGCCAAGCACCATCGCGCCTGGAACAATGAGTGCTTTCTTTTTTAGTAATCCACATAAAATCAAACCAGCACCAATTGCATATCTAATCTTTTGGTCAAGTCCACCTACATTTTTTTTCATTAAAAACCTCCCTTAAGCTTTAATTAAATATAAAGCTTTTTTTACATAATGCAACAGAGCAAAAATCGAAAATGCAAAGGTTATATATACGATAACACTTAAAGCTAAATTATTGTGCAAAATATTAAGTTTCTCAAACAAAATATAAAGCAAAAGAACAATTTGAAAAAATGTAGCAAGTTTACCTGCATAAGAGCTTTTTATGACATGTTCTTTATTGTATGTCAAAATTACAAGGCTTCCAACAATCAAAACTGTATCTTTAAAAAATACTGTAACCCACAAAAATTGTGGTATAGCTCCTTTTATTGTAAAAAGCAAAAATGCATAATTTATCAAAATTTTATCTGCCAAAGGATCAAGAAGTTTGCCAATAAGTGTAGTCTGGTTTAACTTTCTAGCCAAAAAACCATCCAGAAAGTCTGTAACTGATGCAATAAATAATACAAAAAAAGCCTGCTTGTAAAACTCGTTTAAAAGTAAATAGATTGTTGGAGCAATGAGTATAATTCTAAAAAAAGATAAACTATTTGGTAAATTTATAATTTTTTCATCGCAAAATTTATCTTCCATCTTGAGCATTTGTATTTATAATCTTAAATATTCGATTGAATCTTATTTTCCAATGATAAATTGAAAAATAAATAATAAACGGCTCACCTGTAATATCGTAGCGAGGCACAAAACCCCAGAACCTTGAGTCGTAAGAATTATCCCTGTTGTCACCCATCATAAAATACTCATGTGGTGGAACCTTAACAGGCCCCCAATTATCCCTTGAGCCATAAGGCGTTGTGATGCCTGGTATTTGAGCATTTCTTGGATAAATAATAGGACTCGAAAAATAAGCGTATGGTTCATAGACTTTTTTACCATTTATGTAAACCTGCCTGTTTATTATCTGAACCGTATCACCGGGTACACCCATGCAACGTTTAATAAAATGCACGCTTGGGTCAGGTGGATACCTAAAAACTACAATATCTCCAACTTTTGGGTCTTTGCCTTTCCATAAAAATTCATGCGTAAAAGGTATCTTTATGCCGTAGGATATCTTGTTTACAAGTATATAATCGCCAGGCAATAGTGTGGGCTCCATTGAACCAGATGGAATTTTAAAAGCTTCAATAAAAAATGTCCTTATAAAAAGCGCTATTAATAGCGCTATAAGTATTGATTTTGTCCAATCCCAAAATTTTTTTGACATAACCACTCCTTTTTATCTTTTTGTGGGTTCCAAAAGTTTCATAAAGGCCTCCTTTGATATAGCAACCTTACCTAATTGTTTTAACTTTTTTTTGCCTTCTTTTTGCTTTTCAAGCAATTTTCTTTTGCGTGTTATATCACCACCATAGCATTTTGCAAGCACATCTTTTCGAAGAGCTTTTATTTCCTCTTTTGCTATAATTTTGCCACCTACTTTTGCCTGAAGTCTTATCTCAAACAATTGCCTTGGCACAAATTCTTTGAGTTTTGCTAGCACCTCACGAGCCTGAGTGTAGGCTTTATCTTTATGAACAATTTGAGAAAAACTATCTATTGGTTCGTTGTTTATTAAAATGATCATTTTTACAAGATCTGATGGCTTATATCCCTCAAATTCGTAATTAAAAGAAGCATAACCCCTTGTTATTGATTTAAGCGTATCATAAAAGTTTGTTATTGTTTCAGATAAAGGAGCACTGTAGGTAATTAAACATCTATTTGCAGATAAATAGCTTAAATTTTTTTGATATCCTCTTTTTTCCTGCAACAAGTTTAATACGCTACCAATATACTCAGATGGAGTTATAACATCAATGCTTACATAAGGCTCTAAAATAGATTTAATAAATTGGGGTTCAGGTAAGTCTTTGGGATTTGAAACTTCAATCATGCTACCATCGGTTTTTTCTACCTTATACAAAACAGATGGCGTAGTAACAACTATATCTAAATCAAATTCTTCTTCTAAGCGTTCTTTTGTTATATTCATATGAAGCATGCCTAAAAAACCACATCTAAAGCCAAAACCTAAAGAATCGCTTTTTTCTGGTTCAAATTCCAAACTTGAGTCATTTAATTTAAGTTTTTCTAAACCTTCTTTTAAATCATCGTATTTTTCCGTGTCTGTGGGGTATATGCCAGCATATACAAATGGCTTTATTTTTTTAAAACCTTTAAGCGCTTCTTTTGCTGGGTTACTTGCAAGCGTAATAGTATCACCAACAAGCACATCTTCTATATTTTTAATATTGGATATTAAAATACCAACTTCACCGGCATGCAAAGTTTCTATTTCTTTTGGTTTTGGTGTCAATACGCTTATACTTTCAACATTATACTCTTTTTTATTTGAAAATATCATTATACGATCGCTAATCTTGATTTCGCCTTCAAATACTCTAACAAGACAAACAACACCTTTATAGTTATCATACCATGAATCAATAATAAGAGCTTTAAGTGTCTCTTCGTTATTGATTTTTGGTGGAGGTATATATTTTATTATGGCTTCCAAAACTTTATCGGTACCTATATCGTTTTTTGCTGAAATCAAAATAGCACCGGAAGCATCTAAACCCAAATTTTCTATTTCACTTTTTGTTTTTTCTATATCTGCTGTGGGTAAATCTATTTTGTTTATAACAGGTATTATTTCAAGGTTGTTTTCTAAAGCTAAATATAAATTTGCAACCGTTTGTGCCTCAACACCTTGTGTGGCATCAACTACAAGCAATGCACCCTCGCATGCCGATAAGCTTTTTGATACCTCGTATGTAAAATCAGCATGGCCTGGAGTATCAATCATATTTAATTCGTATAAGACACCATCGTATAAATACTCCATTCTAACAGCTTGAGCTTTTACGGTTATACCATGCCTGCGTTCCACTTCAAGATTATCTAAAACCTGATCTTTCATCTGCCTTTTATCAAGAGAGCCGGTTTTTTCAATCAGTCTATCAGCAAGCGTTGATTTGCCATGGTCAATATGGGCTATGATTGAAAAATTTCTAATGTTTTTTATATCTATCATATACTTTTTTTTCCAGTATATAAGTATCGTATCTTGCCTGTTTGCATAATAATGAACTGTCAATATTAATTAATTTAAAGACTTCTTCCAAAACACGTAAAGATTCCTCGGTTCTTTTAAAGTTTGCAATTAAAACATCAAATAAAGAATCTCTATTTTTTTCTTCTTTCAGTGTTACTTTTGTTAAACAGTCATTTTGTGTATCTCTGTGTTCAATTGAATCAATATGTTTTTTTGCAATAGAACCTAAAAGTGCACGTATGCTTTTAGAGAAAGTTGCTAATTCTTCATCATCATATCCAAACCTTATTATATCTTCAACTACACGAAGAGCTTCTTTTGAACGATTCAAATTAGCATCAATTATTCTTTTGCAGGCAGCGCTTGATTCCATAATTCCTCAAATTGTTTTTTGTAAATATTTGCAATATCTGACCTATCAATAATTAAAACATTTTCATCGTTTGCCTTAGGAGCCTGTGCAGTCCAGTTGAGAGAGCCCGTTTCAACAATTTTATCGTCAAAAATGGCAAACTTATTATGCATTATGCCGTATCTATCGTAATATCTGTGTGGCTTTGCAAATCTGATATCAATACCATGTTTTATTAAATAAGCAAATTTTGAATATTTATTTTTTGGGCTATTCCATTCTCCATCAAGTAGCAATCGCACTTTTACGCCGCGCTTTTTCGCATTTATTAGGCTTTGAGCAAGAGGTCTTGATGTAAATGAGTACATAGCGACATCAATAGACTTTTTTGAGTGGTCTATAAGGTTAACAATCTTTTCTATAGGCACATCAGATGGTGTAAAATATACTTCAATATCGCGCGCATATGCAATATTATTTAAAACTAAGAATAAAACACTAAATATTATAGTTAGGCGCTTCTTTTGTAATAATAACATCGTGAACATGACTTTCTCTCCATGAGTTTTCTGAAATCTGAATAAATGGCACTTCTCTAAGCTCTTCAATGGTTTTTGAACCAGTATAACCCATGCCTGCCTTCAGACCACCAACAAGCTGGTATAATACATCTTTTAATTCACCTTTATAGGGAACTCTACCTTCAATACCTTCTGGCACAAACTTTTCAGGCTCAACTTCGTCCTGGAAATACCTTTCCTTGCCGCCTTTTTCCATTGCAGAAAGCGATCCCATACCTCTGTAAACTTTGTACTTTCTGCCTTGGTATATAATAGACTCACCAGGTGATTCTTCTACGCCTGCAAGCAAGTTGCCAATCATTACACATGCGGCACCTGCAGCTAGCGCCTTTACTATATCACCAGAATACTTAATTCCGCCATCAGCAATAATTTTTATACTAAATTTGTCAGCTTCTTCTGCGCATTCTGAAATTGCTGTAATCTGCGGTACGCCAACACCTGCAATAATGCGTGTTGTACAAATAGATCCAGGTCCAATGCCTACTTTTACAACATCAGCACCAGCTTCTATTAAACTTCTTGTTCCTTCGCGTGTGGCTACATTACCACCTATTACACAGCAGTCAAACTTAGACTTTATCCTTTCTATAGTCTTTAATACTTTTACAGAGTGTCCATGCGCTGAATCTAATACTATAATATCAGCACCTGCTTCTAAAAGTGCTTTAGCTCTTGATTCACCATCTTTTGTGCCAACACTTGCAGCTACCAAAAGCCTGCCTTTTGAATCTTTTGTAGCGTCCGGGTACTCTTCTTTTTTTATTATATCTTTTATTGTAATTAAACCTTTCAATTTATAATCTTTATCTACAATGGGTAATTTTTCGATTTTATTTTTTTTGAGATATTCAATTGCTTCTTTGAGCGTTGTACCTTCTGGAGCTACAATTAAACCTTTAGAAGTCATTAGGTCTTTTACTTTTTTTGTATAATCTGTCTCGAATCTTAAATCTCTATTAGTTATAATGCCAACGAGTGTATTATTGTTATCAGTTACCGGTATGCCAGATATATGGTAGTTCCGCATCAAATTAAGGCAATCATTTATCGTAGCATCCGGGTGAATAACAATAGGATCCGTTATCATACCGCTCTCACTTTTTTTGACCCTAATTACCTGCCTTACCTGTTCTTCTATAGTCATGTTTTTATGTATAACACCAAGGCCTCCGTTTCTTGCCATGCCTATTGCCATCCTATATTCTGTAACTGTATCCATGGCGGCTGAAATTATTGGAATCTTTAATGCATACCTGTTTGTCAGGTTTGTACTTGTATCAACTTCGTTAGGTAAAACATGAGATTTTCTTGGAATTAAAAGCACATCGTTAAATGTCAAACCCAAAGTGTCTTTAAGTCTAATCATACACTCACCTTTAAATGTTTAAATATTTAAAATTTGCTACTTTTAATACTAATTGTTTGTAGTTGTTTAATAAAGCCAATCTATTATTTTTGATTTTTTCATCCTTATCCATAATAAGAACATTATCAAAAAAACTTGATATTATATTGTTGTCTATCATGTTTTTTAAATAAGATAAATAATCTTTAGTTTGCAAAAATTTTTCCAGATTTTGTTTTAAAGATTCTACAAATTCAAAAAATTTAGCTTCTTCGTTAAAAACAAAAAGCTCACGATCAACATCTATTTTTTTAAAACCATCTGGCACTATATTAAACACCCTTTTTATGCTATACAAATCGTCTTCATTGCTTTGAGTGTAAAAATCTTTTAATGCCTCGATTTTTAAAAATGCATCGTAAATATCGCTAAAATCAACCTCAACCACAGCTTTTACAATCTGGCTATGTTCTTCGAACATATTTATAAATCTCACTTTTATAAATTCAAGTGTTTGGCTTACTGAATTTAATTGAGGCTTTCCTTGTTTATCATAAAGATTTGCCGAAAATTCAACAATATCTTTAATATTAAAATTTAGTTTTGTGTTTAATGCAATTTTTATAATCGAAAGAGCTGCCCGGCGCAGTCCGTAGGGATCTTTATTGCCACTTGGCTTTAGATCAGCTATCATACCACCAACAATCAAATCAAACTTATCAGCTAATGATAGAGCTATACCTTCTTTTGTTTTAGGGTAAACTTCATCCTTGGGTAAATACTGTTCGTATATGCAGTTTGCTACAAGCTCTTTTTCTAATTGCTTTTTTGCAATAATTGAGCCCATTATACCTTGTACTTCTGGAAATTCATAAACCATATGGGTTAAAAGATCTGCTTTTGATAAATATGCTGCACGCTGCGCCACATCTACATCTGCACCAATATTACCTGCTATTTTTTTGGTAAGCTCAACAAGCCTCTCCACTCTATCATACATTGACCCTAGTTTTTTATGAAAAAGCATATGTCTTAGCTTATCTACCAGGTCTGACAACTTGACTTTTAAATCTTCTTCATAGAAAAAGGCTGCATCTTTAAAACGAGCCCTTAAAACACGTTCATTCCCTTTTACAATAACTGAATCATCATCTGTAATCATGTTTGAAACTATGCAAAATTTATTTGTAAGCTTACCATTGTTTAAAGAGTAAAAGTATTTTTGATTGGCTTTCATTGAACTTATTAAAACTTCCTGGGGCAATTTGAGAAACTCTTCTTCAAAAGTACCTTCCAGGCAATTTGGATATTCTACCAAATTTACAACTTCATTTAACAAATCCTCATCTAAAACATAGCGCTTTTGCGCGTTTGATAGTTTTTCAAGCGAATCTTTAATAATTGATTTCCTTGCATGTTGATCTACTATTACATAGTGCTTTTTAAGTTCTTCCTTGTAGTCTTTTGATATTAAATCTATTTTGTGGCAAGCCAAAAATCTGTGACCAAATGTGTAAGAAACGCTAGGCTTGCCAAACAAAGAACATTCTATCACTTCGTTGTCAGCTAAAAGCACCAAATTGTGTACGGGCCTTAAAAAAACAAAATCGCCACTTCCCCAGCGCATTTGCTTTTCAAATGGGATTGAGCTTAAAAATTCACTAAAAATACTGCATAAAAGCTCTTTTACTAACTTTTGTGTTTGTTTTGCAAAAACGCACGCATAAGTACCTTTGCTTGTATTTTCAAAAAAGCACTCATCAATATTTGCATTGTTTTTTTCTAAAAAACTTAATAGAGCTTTTGTTGGATTATTATCTTTGTCAAAACATACGTTTTTTGGCGGTCCAAAAATTTTTTGATTTTGCTGTTTTGTAAACTCTTTACAATTAATTATAGCAGCTATGCGTCTTGGCGTAAAATATACACTGGCACTCTGATAATCAACATTATGCTTATCCAAAGCCGCACAAAGCAAGCTATCATTTATATTAAGCAACTCTTTTGCTGGTAATTCTTCTGTTAACAATTCAAACAATACCCTCATTGGCTTTCTCCTACATAAGCTTTTGCTATGGCAACAGCCAGATCGCGCACTCTTTTTATATAATGCGTACGCTCTGATACGCTAATTGCACTCCTTGCATCAAGCAGGTTAAAAACATGAGAACATTTAATACAATAATCATACGCTGGCCTTATAAGATTAGCCTGTATGCACCTGTTTGATTCATTTTCAAACATGTTAAATAACTCAAAAAGCATTTTTACATCAGCAACTTCAAAATTGTATGTAGAATACTCCCACTCATCGGCTTTATGAATATCACCATATGTGAGTTTATCATTAAATTTCATATCAAAAACATTTTCAACGCCCTGAATATACATACCCAATCGTTCTGTACCGTATGTAATCTCAACAGGTATAAGTTTTAAATCCACACCACCAATCTGTTGAAAATATGTAAACTGGGTTACTTCCATACCATCTAACCATACTTCCCAGCCAAGACCCCATGCGCCAAGCGTAGGAGATTCCCAGTTATCTTCAACAAACCTTATGTCGTGTTGCTTTACCGATATGCCTAAAAATTCAAGGCTTTCTAAATACATGTCCTGAATATCTTCCGGGGAAGGCTTAATAATTACTTGATATTGGTAGTAATGTTGGAGTCTATTGGGATTTTCACCATACCTGCCATCGGTTGGTCTTCTTGAAGGAGCAGTATAGGCAACACTCCAAGGCTTATCGCCAAGCGATTTTAATACTGTAGCAGGATGAAATGTACCCGCACCAGACTCAATGTCGTAGGGTTGCAATATTACACAGCCTTTGGATTTCCAAAACTCCGATAATTTTAGTGGTATGTCCTGATAATTCATGATACACCGCCTGTATTTATGTTTACTTTTGCATAAACTGGTGCGTGGTCAGATGCACCAGGCTTTGCACGTTCTTTTTCGTCTATATCGCAAAACACGACTTTTTCAAAAATTTCTTTTGTTGTCAAAATATAATCTACCCTCATGCCTTTGTTTCTTAAAAAAGAATTTGCTCTATAATCCCAAAAACTAAATAGTTTTTTGTCTTTATAAAACTCGCGACATACATCAAAAAAACCGATGTTTAATATATCCTGTAAGGCATTTTTCTCTGAGTGTGTAAAGCCGATTTGATCACTCATCTGCGAGCTATTATAAACATCCAGGTCTGATAATGCAACATTTAAATCACCCATAAGTATTATTTGTTTTGTATCTTTCATTAAAGAAATTAAATACTCTTTTAATTTAGAAAGGTAATCTAACTTATAGTAATAATCACCTGTTCCAACCTGTTTACCGTTTGGTATGTACACATTTATAATTTTAATACTATTAATTTCGCAGCTTATCATACGCTTTTGGGCTCTTGCATCAAGTGCGAAACCTTTTTTAACGTTTTCCATTGGGAATTTCGAAGCAATTGCAACACCATTAAAACCAACTTCTCCAAAACTTTCAACATTATAACCTAAATCTTTGAAATTATTATATGGAAATTTATCATCTGGTGCTTTAATTTCTTGCATAGCTATAACATCTATGTTTTTTTGGGTTATCCAATCTAAAATTTTATCAAGCCTAACTCTAATAGAGTTTACGTTCCATGTAGCTATTCTCATTACTTTTCCTTTCTAAAAATTTAAATTTATTACCTTCAATGCAAAAATGGCTCTTTGCCATAAAGCATTTAATATTGAATATATTAGCTATAATGTAATTTTTTTCAACTATTGATCTGGCAAAATTCTAATAGACGTTCTAGAAAAGCTTGCATAAATATTGGTGCCAATTTTTATATTCAGCTCGTCAAAATAGTATTTTGTGAGGCTTACTTTTAGCTTAAAGCCACAATTTAAATAAACATTATACACATGTCCGTTGAAACTATAATCCATTACCTCGCATGGTATACAATTTTCAAGATTTGTTTTTTGTCTTGTTAAAATAATCATATCTGGTCTTATAAGACAAAGCACTTTATCAAATTCTAGATTGTCTGTAGTTATAATCTGATCTTGTATACTAACTTTATCTATCGAAGTGCGTTTTGCTTTTAAAATATTGAAATCCAAAAATTCTGCACCATGCATATCGTATGGAGAAATCAAAAACTCGCTTAAACTCTGGACATACTTCAGGTATCCATCGCTCATAATGCCTATATAATCAGCTACATACATTGCTTCTGTGATATCGTGTGTTACAAACAAGCTTGCGTAATTAAATTTTTTTAATATAGCTTTTATCTCTTTTAATAAAAGAGGTTTTTCAAGGTAAGAAATATCGGATGTGGGTTCGTCAAACAAGATAATACCAGGGTCAGTGCAAAGCGTTCTTGCAAGGGCGACTCTTTGTTTTTGTCCGCTACTTAGCTGGTGTGGTTTTCTTTTTAAAAAATCTTTCAGGTTGAATATATCGATTATTTCTTCGAGTTTTAATTTGCCTTTATTGAATTTTAAACCATAAGATACGTTTTCCAAAATACTTAAGTGTGGAAATAATCCCAGGTTTGAACCAATATAGCCTATTTTTCTTTCCTGTGGCTTTTTGCATGTTATATTCGTATTTTTTAGAATGATATTGCCTGATGTAATAGGCTCTAAACCACATAAACACTCAAGCAACTTGGTTTTTCCTGCACCATTTCTGCCAAGTATTACTAAAATGCTATTATCTTTTAAACTAAAACTTATGTCTTTTAATCTAAAGTTGCCAAATGTAGCATTTAAATTTTCAACTTCCAAAACATTCATCGCTTTATCAAAAACCTAAGCGTCAAAAAGAAACCAATACATATAAGCAAAAGGTAGGCTGCAATAGCAGCTGATGTCTCAAGGTTCATTTCATTAAAAGCATTGTAAATTTTAACAGGAGCTGTCATTGGATAATATGCAAGCATAACAACTGCGCCAAACTCAGAAATAGCCCTTGCCCATACCAATATAAAACCAGAATAAATTGCGCTTTTTGATAATGGCATATAAATGTCTTTAAAGATATTAAACTCGCTTGCACCCAGCATTTTTGCTGTTTTCTCTAGTTCTTTATCAATGCTTTTAAAACTTTCTTTAGCTGCATTAACCATATACGGCAAAGACACAAACAACATTGCTATAGTAATGGCAATGCGCGTACCTGTAATCTGAAATCTAAATAACTCATAAGAAAGACTGCCGATAATACCTTCTCTGCCATATATGAATAACAAAGCGATACCAGCTACAGTGTGTGGTATAGAAATTGGAATATCAGATATTGTTTCTACAAGCTTGTTGAATTTTTTGAAAAAATTTTTAGATAAAAGATAAGCAAATGGCACACCAACTATTATAGACATCAATCCGCAAACAAACGATAAAGAAAGGCTATTAAAAATTGCTTCCAATACAGAACTTTGCTCTATTACGCTAACAGTTTTTGGATTTATAAACAGTACAAGACGCGCAAGAGGAACAATTATAAAAACAAGCACAAAAATGCTTATGATTAAAAATGAAACTTTTAGAGCTTTATCGCTTAAATAATTGTGCTTCATATTGATAAGAGAGGAAAAGCTTCCTCTCACTTAGTCAATTTTTTAACAACTGGCGGTATCTGAGCTATGTCCCCTACAGCTATAGCTGGACTGATTGCGGGCTGTCCGCTGTCGCTTAATATTTTTTGACCTTCTTTTGAAATTAAAAAGGCTAAAAACTTTGCAGCCAGTTCTTTGTGTTTTGCCTGATTGGGTATTGATATGCCATAAATTATTGGTATACCGGGTGCTACTTTACCGGATTTTAACTTAAATGATACCTGTGAATAATATTTTGCATATTTTGGATCACCAAAGTTTATTTCATTTGGTAATTGTACATAGTCTAAACCATACTGTTTTGCTATGGATAAATACTCAAAAGCGTAATCAAGCTCTCCTGCTTTTAGATAAGCAATCAAATCTTCAGCTTTTGGTCTTATGTTGTTTTTATTTACATGCGATAAAAGATAATCTGCAAGTTGAGGCTTATGATAATAAATAGAAGCAAGTTTTAAAACCATAACGGCTGTATAACCACCTGGGTCAAGGTTTGGGTTGCCGTAACCCCAGCTAACATCTTTTTTTGAAAGTATCTCATACCAGTTGTTTGAATTGATTTGTTTTGCATATTTGCTTTTTGGCGTATATGACAATACCTCCTGATTTGTAGAAAACTGCAAATACCAGCTTGTGTATTTTGGCATCAAGTCTTTTGGAAACAAAGAATAATCAGCCAATGCAACAATATCCGGTGTGGCATGCAAATCTGTAATCATTCTCACAATCTTTACACTGCCAAAAGCTTCATTTTGAAACTTTACATTTGTGTGATAAGTCTTGTTGAAAGCTTCTTCAATTTCTTTAAACGGTTTAGCCAAACTTCCTGCCTGCATAACAACAAGCGTGCTAGCAAATGATGTGCTTGCAAAAAATAATACCGCAATTACCAATACAAGCCTGGAAAATAGTTTCATAAAGTACCTCCTATATAAAAAAGAATTCGAGCATCTCACCTTTTTTTGCAATTTCTACTTCTTTTGGTATAGCTAAAAACGCATTTGCTTTAGATAGGGCACTAAAGTCACCAGAACCATTGTAATTTATCTTATAGGCTACATAACCGTCTTGGCAAAAAACTACTTTTGTTGGCAAAAAATGCATCCTATCCGATTTCTTTTTGTAATCAAAATCAATCTTGCACTTTAGAAAATCCACATCAAAATCTTTGCATTTTAACATCTTTGAAATAATATTTCCTACAAACAACCTAAAGACACTAAATGTTGATACCGGGTTTCCAGGTGAACCAATAATAAAACAATTGCCTTTTTTTGCTATAATTGTTGGTCTTCCTGGTTTCATATCAATGGTTCTAATTAGTATTTTGGCGCCTATGGCGTTTAGCGCTTCCTGGGTATAATCCTTATCGCCAAATGAAGATCCGCCTGTTATTATTACGATATCACAGTTTAAGGTAGCACTATTAAGTGTATGTTGTATCTTTTGTGGGTCATCTAAAATACGTCCATAATCAATCGCTTCTTGATTAAACTGTCTTATCTGGGCAATTAAACTGTAGCGCGAGGTGTCAACAACGCTTGATGGTTTTTGTGGCTCACCAATATCAACTAGCTCATCGCCTGTTGTAATAACGCCAATATTTAATTTTCTGTAAACTTTTACGCTTTTATAGCCAAGTTGTGCAAGTAAATTGATCATATTTGGTTTTATTAGAGTACCTTCTTTTAATACAAGCTCATTCTTTTTTAAATCTTCTCCAAGGTAAGCTATATTTGAGCCTTTCTTTGGTGGTTTTATAAATTCAATAAAACCGTCTTTTTCTATGACAGCTTCAAATTCTACAACACTATCGCAATCATCTGGCACTTTGGCGCCTGTCATTATACGCACACAATACCCTTTTTGGGTTTGAATGTTTGTTTCTTGGCCTGCATAAATTACATCCTGGATTTTAAGCCTTTTGGGCAAATCATCTTCAAATCTGAAAGCAAAACCGTCCATTGTGGCTTTGTTAAATGGGGGAAAATCTATATTTGATATAATATCAATTGCCAGTACTCTGTTTATAGACTCAATTAAATCAACCTCTTGGGTTTGAGTTACAAGCTTTGGCTGAATTGATTGGATTGCTTCATAAAATGTGGTCATGATCACCTACCTATAGTTAAGCTCACTTAAAAATTTTGGATAGTTCATAAATTGATTTAGATTATGAAAAATATCTATTTTGGTGCGTGTTTTTACTAGATTATAGTAAAGTCCTGCATCGTTTGTGTCTTTAATAAGTGTTGCTCCAATTATAAAACCAGATTCGTCAAAAAAAAGTTTTCTATAAAAAAACCTGTCTGGATCGTAAAACTCTATATTCTGTGCATCATCTTTATTGTAACCAACAACAGCAACATCTATACCAAAGACCTCTGTTGTGTTGTTTTTTATACTACCGTCGTAGGCTACATTTATACCTAAAATATTTTTTGCAGCAATAATTGCTTGCTCAACTGCCGTTATCCAGTTACCTTGAATAACACTTTTTCCTGTGACAAAATCTCTACCTTGAGCGCAATCGCCAGCTGCATAAACATCCTGAGCACTTGTTTTACAAAAATCGTCTATTACGATTCCTTTGTCTGTTTCTATCTCGCCTTTTAGAAAATCTACATTAGGCACAACACCTTTTCCCACAAGGAGTAAATCACAATCTATTTGATGATTGGATTTTAAGCTAAGTTTTATTGAGCCATCTGCGTTATCTTTTATGCTTTCTACATCATCATGTTTGTAGATAAATACATTTTTGTTTTTAAATATTTCTTCTAAGATATATGAAGCGCTTTTATCCACAACCTGAGAAAAAATTCTATCAGATGAAACTATTATGTGTTTTTTAACATCGTCTTTTAAATGAGATAGCGTTGGTAAACTAACAAGACCTGCACCAAGTGCCGCAACAGATTTTGCATCTGAAAATAACTTGCGCAATTTATCTGCATCGGATATATTTCTCAACGTTAACACCTTTTCATGCTTTATATGCGACTGTTTTGCGAAAGCACCTACTGCAATAAGCAAATACCTGTATGTATATGTATCAAACTGGGTATAGATTGTTTTTTTATTTGTATCAACTCTAAATACTTCATCTCCTAAATAAGCATCAATACCATTTTTTGGATAAAAGCTTTCATCTACAATGTAGAGATGATCTTTATCTGTATCAAATCCTGCATAGTAAGGTGTTAGGACCCTTGAGTATGCAGGTTCAGCTTCTTTATCAAATACAGCAACAGACATTTTCTTATCAAAAGCTCTTATAGTTTTTATTGCACTTAAACCCGCTGCTGAGTTGCCTATTATAATTAAATCATAGTGCATTTATCCCCCGCTTTGGTCTTAAGCGCAAAGTCTTCGAAGACTTTGCGCTTAAGATTTTATGCAATATTTAGCTCTTTTAGTTTTTCTTGCGTTGGCACTCCGTCAGATCCCCAGCCGCGCTCTTTGTAGTATTGAGGCAAAAGCTCAGATAACTTTGCAACCATGCCTTTTGCCGGGCCTTCTTTTACTGGCTCTTCAAGCAAGCGTTTTGGAAGTGTGTCCTGGGATGGATCAATACCAGCTTTGAGGTTAAATAAGCGCTCTATATTATATATGCGCTCTCCTGCTTTCATCATATCATCTTGAGTGTAATCCAAGCCTGTAGCGGCAGTAAATAGGTTTGTTATGTGGTTTATGTTTATTGCAAATGTGGTAAACAAACACATACCTACAGAGTCCACAACTGCTGTCACATCCTGGAAAGTTTTTGTCCAGAAAGCTTTATTTTCTGTTGTATAAGGATCAAGTTTTTCCGGTACACCCATAATTTCTGGTGAAATCATATAGCCTCTAACATGGCAGGCACCACGGTTTGATGTCGCATACTCCAAAGCCATACCTTGAGCCACTCTACCATCGTATGCTGGAAATTCTTGCTTTTTTACTGTCATGGAAAACTCTGGGTGTCCATATAAACTTGCAAGCCTATATGAGCCAAGAGCTAACTTTTCTCCAAAGCCTTCTTTTTTACCTGCTAGCTCAATCATTTTAACCATTGCATCAGCATCTCCAAACTTTAGAGGCATGCCTATATCGGATTGAGGTATTATGCCTTTTTCAAACATCTCCATAGCACATGCTACAGTAGCGCCTGCGCTTATTGGATCCATACCATATTGATTACAGATAAAATTTGCTTTTGTTATAGCATTTAAATCTGATACACCGCAGTCTGAGCCCAAAGCAAATATTGTTTCATACTCTGGACCCTCACCTGTTTCTAGCTTATACCTTGGATCAACCAGCTTTGTAACCCTTGCACATCCTATCATGCAGGACATACAGGCTTTATTTCTAACAAGCAAGGTGCTAGCAAGCGTTTCACCAGATATTTTTTCTGCATCTTCAAACATATCTGCCTGGAAGTTTCTTGTTGGAAGCAAGCCGTTTTGATTTATAACATTTACAAGCACAGCTGTGCCATATGCAGGAAGCCCAGCTGAAGTTACAGGCGATTCTTTTATTGCCCTGAAAGCATCTGTTGCCGCTTCTCTAAACTTCACTCTATCTGCTACCTTAACACCCAATGTGCCCCTTACAGCTATAGCTTTTAGATTCTTTGAGCCCATTACAGCACCAACACCGCTTCTGCCTGCTGCCCTGTGTTTATCATTCATAATAGCTGCGAATAATACCTGCTTTTCACCTGCTGGACCAATAGAAGCAATCTTTGCATCTCTATGGAAAGTTGAATGTAGATAATCTTCTACTTCATCAGAGGTTTTACCCCATATTTTAGAAGCATCTTTTATGGCTACCTGGTTGTTATAGATTGTAACATAAACCGGGTGAGCTGCTTTGCCTTCTATTATTACAAGATCAATACCTGCATACTTTAGTTCAGCTGGAAAATAACCACCAGAATTTGAACAAGCAATTGTGCCTGTTAGAGGGGATTTTGTAATCATCATATAGCGGCCATTTGCTGCACCGTATGTGCCAGTCAACGGTCCTGGGGCAAGTATTAGCTTGTTATCTTCAGAAAATGGGTCAACCGTTGGGTCTACTTCTTCCATGAAATACTTTGAAGCAAGACCCCTGCCGCCTAAATACAGCTTAGCCCATTCATAGTTTAAAGACTCAAAAGCATAAGTCATTTTAGAGAGGTTTATCCTTAAGACATTTCCTATCCATCCACCAAACATACTACACCTCCAATCGTCCTTCTTTTACAACATTTACATAGTTTAGAATCTTTGTCCTAAGAGGTGCATCCTCTTCCTCAAATGTTAGACAACCTGTTGGGCAAAATGCGACACACTCCGGGTAATCGCCGCCACAAAGGTTACATTTATCCGCTTTTTGTTTGTACTCCACATACTTTATCATACCAAACGGACAAGCGCTTACGCATGTTCTACAGCCTACACATTTTTCTTCAATTACTTCTACCACGCCAGTATCTGGGTGCTTTATTATAGCACCAGATGGACATGCTCTAGCACACCATGGATCATCACATTGCTGGCATGTAACCGTAACAAACGAAGCTTCTTCCAAAAATACTTCATTGTAGATGCGAGATAAGCTTGGAGCAAACATACCATGATGCTTAAAAGAACAGGCAAGCTCGCATGTTTTACAACCAATACACTTTGAAGGTTCGATTCTAATTCGCTTTGACATAGAAACCTCCCGTA
>NZ_JAGDWY010000091.1 GCF_023256235.1 Desulfurella sp. | reverse complement strand
ATACAAATGCCAGTAACCCGCTTCAACAGCTTTTTTTTGTTGTTCTTGAACTTTTGCCATGCCAGCTTTTATACCGTGGGCTATACATGGTGCATATGCTATAATTAACGATGGGCCCGGGTAGCTTTCTGCTTCCTGAATAGCTTTGAGTGTTTGATTATAATCTGCTCCCATAGCAATCTGAGCTACATATACATAACCGTAAGTTGTTGCCATTAAGCCTAAATCTTTTTTCTTTGTGCGCTTACCTGCTGCAGCAAATTGAGCGATTGCAGCCTCAGGTGTTGCTTTAGATGATTGACCACCTGTATTTGAATAAACTTCTGTGTCAACGACAAGTATATTGACATCTTCGCCAGATGCAATTACATGGTCTATGCCACCATATCCAATATCATAAGCCCAACCGTCACCGCCAAATGCCCAGATGGATTTTTTAACCAGCATATCTTGACTTTTTTCTACTTTTGAAAGCAAGTCCTGCACGCTTAAGGAATATTTATTTTTGTTTGCAATAATAGTGCTTATCTCAAGAGCTGCTTGTTTTGTTATCTTTGGATCATTCATATTATCAATCCATTTTTTAAATGGTGCTTTTGAAGTTTCATCCATATCTGTTTTCAATATATTTTCAATTACTTCACGCAAAGCTTCTCTTTGGTGTTTAACTGATAAAGCAATACCCAGGCAATACTCTGCGTTGTCTTCAAATAAAGAGTTACCCCATGCTGGGCCTTTGCCTTGAGAATTTTTGCAGTATGGCATAGAAGGAGCAGAAGCACCCCAGATAGAAGAGCAGCCAGTAGCTGTAGCTATAATCATCCTATCTCCAAAAAGTTGTGTTACTAGTTTATCGTAAGGTGTTTCACCGCAACCTGCACAAGCGCCTGAAAACTCTAAAAGTGGCCTTGCAAATTGACTATTTTTTACAGTATCTGTAGGTATTTCTTTTTCTGAGATTTTTTCAATTGCAAAATTCCAATTATCTATATCTTTGGTTTGTGTTTCTATAGGTTTCATTACAAGGGCTTTTTTAGGTGTCGGACATACTTCGGCGCAACTACCACAGCCTGTACAATCAAGCACAGATACCTGTATTCTATATTCATACCCTTTTACTTCTTTGCCAATAGCCTTCTTTGTAACAAAATCAGCAGGTTTGATTTTTACTTCTTCTTCGTTTAGCAAAAATGGCCTGATAGCAGCATGTGGGCAAACATACGAACAAAAGTTACATTGGATACAATTTTCTGGGATCCATTCTGGCACGTCTATGGCTATACCACGTTTTTCATAAGCAGAAGTGCCAGATGGGAACTCGCCGTTTTCTCTGCCAACAAATGTGGACACAGGCAATTTGTCGCCTTCAAGCCTGTTCATTACATCTACGACATTTTTTATAAATTCAGGACGGTTTTCATCTTTCTTTTCGTCTTCAATAGGTATGTTTTTCCAGCTTTCTGGTATATTTACTTTTACTATTGAATCAATACCTCTATCAACTGCCTGATAGTTCATATTTATGACTTTATCGCCTTGTTTGCCATATGAGTGAACAATTGCTTCTTTTAAGAGTTTTGTTGCAGTTTCTATAGGTATGATGTTTGCCAGTTTAAAAAACGCTGCCTGCATTATCATGTTTATGCGTGCTCCAAGACCTATTTCTTTTGCAATCTTGGTAGCATTTATTATGTAGAAGTTAATGTTGTTTTCTGCTAAATAGCGTTTCATTTTATTTGGCAAGTGCTTGTCAAGTTCGGATTCATCCCAGATAGTGTTTAAAACAAATGTGCCGTTTTTCTTTAAGCCAGCAAGCACATCATACAAATACACATATGATTGTTTATGACAGGCAATATAGTCTGCATAGTCTATGAGGTAAGTTGATTTTATGGGTTTTTTGCCGAACCTTAAGTGAGATACCGTTACACCACCGCTTTTTTTAGAATCGTATGCAAAATATCCTTGTGCATACATATCTGTATTATCGCCAATAATTTTGATTGCATCTTTGTTTGCGCCAACTGTACCATCTGAGCCAAACCCCCAAAATTTGCAACACACTGTGTCTTTATCTGAAGTATTAATTTCTTCATCTATTGGTAATGATAGGTAAGTAACATCATCAACTATGCCTATTGTAAAATGATCTTTTGGTTTGTCTGATTTAAGGTTTTTGAATACAGCAAGTATTTGAGACGGAGTTGTATCTTTTGAGCTTAAACCATATCTACCACCAACAATTAGTGGAGCATTCTGTGTATCGTAAAATAAGGTTTTAACATCTTCGTATAAAGGCTCACCTAAAGCGCCCGGTTCTTTTGTTCTATCGAGGACGGCTATTTTCTTTACGCTTTTTGGTAATGCTTCAAAGAAGTATTTGGGTGAAAACGGTCTATAGAGTCTTACCCTTATTAAACCAACCTTTTCGCCTTTAGAATTTAAATAATCAACTACTTCTTCAATGGTTTCTCCAACTGAACCCATTGCGACTATTATATTTTCTGCGTTTGGGTCACCGTAATAATTGAAAGGCTTATAGTTTCTGCCTGTTAACTTGTTTATTTCGCCCATATAAGAAGCAACTATATCTGGTACGGCTTCATAAAATCTGTTTGCAGATTCTCTTGATTGGAAGAATATGTCCGGGTTTTGGGCTGTTCCAATGATTTTTGGTCTTTCTGGGTTTAGTGAATTTTTTCTAAAGCGTTCAATTGCCTCCCAATCTACAAGTTTTGCTAAATCTTCGTAATCTAAAACTTCTATTTTTTGTATTTCGTGTGATGTTCTAAAACCATCAAAAAAATGTAAAAAAGGTACTCTGGCTTTAATTGCACTTAAGTGAGCTACAGCTGCCAAATCCATAGCTTCTTGAACGCTACCGGATGATAAAAGGCTGAAACCTGTTTGTCTTACAGCCATAACATCTGAGTGATCTCCAAATATAGAAAGCGCATGTGTTGCAACAGTTCTTGCTGCTACATGAAATACGCCAGGCAATAATTCGCCCGCAATTTTATACATATTGGGGATCATCAAAAGTAAACCCTGAGATGCAGTAAATGTTGATGTTAGAGCACCACCTACCAAGCTTCCGTGTACTGCACCAGCTGCGCCAGCCTCTGATTGCATCTCAACAACTTTTACTGTCTGTCCAAAAATATTTTTTCTACCTTCTGCAGCCCATGCGTCAACGGCTTCTGCCATGTTTGATGACGGTGTAATAGGGTAAATCGTAGCTACTTCTGTAAAAGCGTAAGCCACATGTGCAGCAGCGGTATTTCCATCCATGCTTTTCATTGTCTTTGGCATCCCAACCTCCTAAATAAATATATAAATTCAAATAAAAAAACCACCTTAATTTAGGATTATACTAATAGATTTAATTTTTTTTGTCAAATAGATTTTTTGCATTTTGTTAATTGTATATAAACTTTATTAAATTAATATAAGAATCCTCTATAAATTTGTATTTGCATTGACAAAATTGGTTTCTAGGCAATATTAATAATCATGAACACTGTATTAAAAAGTATTATTAGCTTTGCTAAAAATGATGGTTTTTTAATTGCATCTTCTTTATCGTTTTACTTTATATTAGCACTTGTGCCTTTTTTGCTTTTTTTGAGTTCTATATTAATTTTTCTTGTATCAAGTTCAACCCAGTATTATAATTTTATAGTTCAAAAAATAACACTTATTTTTCCTGTGATGTTAAAAGGTACGATTTTAAACATTATAAAGCCTCTTATACACAAAAAAATTAGTTATTTTAGCTTAATTTTGTATGCAATCACTTCACTGTCTTATTTTTATATGCTTGATGTTTATATAAATAAAATTTTTAATTTTAATAAAAAAAGATCCATTCTGGATTTGTTTTTTGTTTATATTACACTGATAGGAATAGTAATGGTTTTGATAGTCGCCTATTTGGGAGGGTTATTTTTGCCTATTGAATTTGTAGATGTATTACTTAGAAATATAGTTAAACATTTTTTGTTGATTGATTTTATTGGGATTTATATAGTGCCTTTTTTATCTTTGTTTATCATAGCTTTTTTGTTATATAAATTTTTACCACGAAATAAAGTAAGTGTTAAAAATGCAACGAAAGGGGCTTTCTTTTTTGCTTTAGTTCTGGAAATTTTAAAAAGACTATTTATTATATACGTAAAAAATATTGGCAAACTTAATTTTATATATGGAGCTTTTTGGGGTTATATTGCTTTTTTAGTGTGGATTTATTTGCTTTTTTGTGTTTTTTTGATAGGGGCTTATATTGTCCGCAATTTAGAGCAAACAAGCTAAGGGCTATGGTACAGAAAATTGCTCAATAAATTTTAATAGAGCAAATTGTTTGGCAACGCGTCCGCTATAGATACCATATGATAAAGCAAAATTTTTGGCTTCTTGTTTTATATCAAAATTAATTTTAACATTAAATTCACTAAGGTAAAATTTTACTATTTCTAAAAAGTTTGAAATTTCAAGTGGATAAAAACCAATTGATAGTCCAAAACGTGAAAATAAAGATAATTTTTCATTTTCTTCTTCTTTTTCAAATATATCACTATCGAGTGTAAGAACTTTTTGTTTTATAAGGTGTTTTTTGTTTGAGGTAACCAAAAAAATGCAATTTTTTGGTTTTTCTTCAAGCAAGCCTTCAATAATGGATTTAAACTTTCTAAATTCTTTATCATTATCCTCAAAAGCAAGATCATCAAAGTAAATGAAAAACTTATACTCACTTTTTTTTATGAAATCGAATAACTCATAAATTGAATATACATCTTCTTCTAAATATTCTATGCATCTTAGACCTTTTGGACTAAATTTATCAATCAAATACTTGACAAGCGACGACTTTCCAAGTCCATTTTCGCCATAAAAAAACATATTAAGGGCTTCGTAACCATTAACAACAGCAAGTGTATTTTTACTTGCAATTTCTATTTGCTTATCAAGGAAAAGCAATTTTTTAGGTGCACTAAAACCATCAATTTCTTTAAGGTAACCATTATACCATCTTGCAATCAAATGATTTTCAAACATAAATATATTATATATAAAAACCAGGATTTTTTCAAAAAAAATGAGTTGAGCATTGCTACCCAACTCATTTAAGTTTGCGGAAGTTTACTTTTTTTCTGTTTTTTCAGCTTTTTTTGGAGCTTCTTTTTTAACTGGAGCTTTTTTGGCTACAGCTTTTTTCTCAACAGCTTTTTTCTCAACAGCTTTTTTCTCAACTTTTGTTTCGTTTTTTGCTGGAGCCGGCTTTGCATTTTCTGCAGCCAAAACTGGACTTACCATCAAACCTACAACTACACATGAAGCTAATAACTTCTTTATCATTCAAACACCTCCAAGTAATTCTTGAGAAAGGACTTTATGCTTTTTTGGTAAAATTAAAGTAAAATTACCAAAGATTGATTTTTTTAATAAATCAATATATTTTTAAAAGAAAGGAGGCAAATAATGAAAGTAATATTTTTTGAAAGTGCAAAAAATTATGAACCTCAAAAGGATTGGAAGCGTGTAAGTCTTTGTGACCAAAAATCTATTTCAATAGAGTATTTTATAAAACCACCTTTTCATGCTTCGCCAGAACATGCGCATGAAAATGCCCAGGTATTGGTTGTATTGAAAGGCAAAATGTCTGTAAAAAACAAAGATAGAGAGGTTATACTATCACAAAACGATTGCGTTTTTATTGAGCCAAACGAACCTCATGTAGTAACAAATCTACTTAATGAGGCTTCAGTTGGCCTTGATATTTTTGTTCCTGGAAGAGATTTTAGCTTCTGGCTAAATAAATTGTAGTTATCTTACAGGTGTCATGACAAATATGTAATTTATTTTACTTTCGCTAATTGCTTTTAATTCAAGAGGTTTAATCGCTTCTTTGTAGTAAAAATAAATCGAATCAGATTGTACGTTGTTTAAGAAATCCATGGTATAGCGACCATTGATATTAAGGACAATTTGAGTGTGCGCTTTATCTTCGCAGGTCAAAAAATTTACAATATCTGTTGCAACTTCGCCTTCTTTGTTGGTAACATTTAACACTACAGTATTTTCTTTAATATCAAATTCAACAACAGCCAATTCATCGCTTGATAGAGCCAATACTTTTTGAAGTGAACTTTTTAGAGATTCTCTATCCAATACTATACACGATACATTTTGAGCATCTTCCAACACAACTGCTTGATATTGAGGAAATTGTCCATTTATTACTTTTGAAATTATCGTTGCGTTATTACTTTGAAAAGCTATTTTGGTTATATTTTCAGAACTTTCCTTATAGAGTATCTTAACCTTATCGTTAGGTTTTAAAATGCGACCAAGCTGTAATATGCTTTCTTTTTCAATTATGCAATAAAAGTTTGTTTTGTTTTCTATTTCTTTATTTATCCAAAAAAGCCTTGAGCGATTTGTTGCGACAAAATTTACTTTGTTCTGATCAATTTCGACCAGTACACCTGTAAACTCCCTTGTTTGTTCATCATCTTTGCTGCTTGCAATGTGAGCTTTTAGCAGTTCTAAAATATCATTTGTATCAAAAGTAGTAACAGTTTTGTAATCTTTAGTTGTTTCTAAAGGATAGTCATTGCTGTCGAAAATTTTTGCTGTGGTTTTGTAAGAACCGTTTTTTATTGTTAGCAAATTATCTTCTAATTCAAAAAATATCTCTCCATTTAATGCTTTTAATCTTTCAAATAAATCAGGTTTTGCTAAAAATTCGCAGCTGCCTTCGCTTTCAATGGAAGAAGTTATATTTATTTGAACAATGTTATTTGAAGAGCTTAAAGATAGTGTTTTGTTTTTTATGCTAACATGGTAATTGCTCAATATTGAATTTTTATCTTTTGATAAACCACCGGATACACCTGGAATTATTTTTTTTATTATACTTGCATCAATACTAAACTGCATAAAACCCCCTTACTCAAATTTTCTAAGTTATTATATTTAAAAAAATATAAAAATCCATTTTTAAAAGAAAGGCGCAAGATAGCTTAAAAAGCTATCTTGCCAGGTTAGCTTAGTAAGGATTGGGTCCTTTTACAAAAGGAATGTCTTTATCCATAGAAGCTTTAACTAATGATCCATTATAATCCCATGTAAGTTTATTGTCTAAAATAGCATTGGCAATAAACCATAAACCGCTTCCCCAATAACCAATGTGGCAATATGAGATCATGGGCTTATTTGGATCAATGCCAGCTTTTTGAAGTATTTGTTCAATTTGAGCTTTTGGTTTAATTATATAATAATTGTCAACTTTTTCCATGTATTCGCCAACAAATACATTTCTTGCACCTTTAATATGACCGAGTTTTGAAACACCAAACTTTTCATCACTAACCTGCCCTGTATATTCTGGATACATTCTGGAATCAACAAACTGAATTTCGTTTTCGTGTTTAACTGCCCATCTTATAAAATCTTCGTTTGCAAATACAAATGGATTATTTCTTACAATAACAAAATGGCTGGTTTTTAAAGCATAGTCACCTTTTTGGACAGGTAATTTTTCGTCTACCCATTTGTCAAAACCACCGTTTAGGTAATAAACATTTTTAACACCAGCATAATATAGTACTGCCATTATGCGTGTTGCACTGGTTAGAGCAAAAGCAGGATTACCACCTTTAACACCAAAAGCAGTAGAAGATCCTGTATATACCACACAATCTGAATCATTTTTGATACCTTTTTGAGATAATACTTTTTGCAATTGTGGGTTTGAATCAACTACAGCAAAAGGATTTGGCCCATAGCCAGTAAATAAACTGCCTGTCGGAGATATATTGATGGCTTTTGGTATGTGGGATGCAATGTATGAGCTATGATCCCTTGCATCGATAATTACTAAATTTTTATCTGTTTTCATCATCGAAGTTAATTCATGAGGTGTAACTATACCAATTTTTGCAAATGCAATGCTAAAGCTACCAATGAGCCACACAAACACTGAAAAAATAAACACCAGCTTTTTCATAATAACCTCCCAAGTAAATTTTTCCATATGATATGTATTCCCAAAATCAAAGTCAATATGTCATCTATATTAATTGTTTTAATACATTAAATTATTATTGAAATTTCATTATATAGATAATTAATTAATAATATAAATTTTAAGAAAAAATTTGACAAAAAAT
>NZ_JAGDWY010000090.1 GCF_023256235.1 Desulfurella sp. | reverse complement strand
GCTATATAATCACCTCTGCTAATAAAAATTGCTTCGTTTGTATTTTGCGCTATACCTTTATTTTTCTTTAAATATTTAATTTTAATGCGATTATCTTTATCTGCATAATTATCTAAAATCTTTTTTACATGACTTTGATCGCTTGCATCAGCTATACAAAGCTCAAAATTTATGTAGCTTTGATTTAAAACAGATTCTATCATTTCAATCAAAAACTGTTCTGGTGTATTCCATGTGGGCACTACAACAGAAATTAAAGGCTTAAATGAAAAAATTAAATCTTGTTTGTTACTTTCTTGCATAAATTACTACCTCTCTGCCAATATTCAATTGCGCTAAAGATTTATAAAAGTCTTTTTTTAAATCATTAAACCCAGCGTTTTGTAAATTATTTTCAAAATTTTTTCTTTTTGTATGGCATAATCTGCCTAAACTGTCATTTCCAACATAATTATCTCCCATAAGTAAGAAAATATCTATCGGAAATGATGTTTCTTTTAATACAATATCAAAACCTTGCTCTCTTAAAAGTTTTTCAAGTGAATTAAAATCAAAATAATTAATATGATGCGGTGGTGCTACCCGCCATGGAGAAAAATTACAAGCTTTTTTTAAAGCAAGTTGAAATGGATTATAATCGTTTGGTACAACAATACATACAACACCGCCTTGTTTTAAAACCTTTTTAATAGAGGCAATGGTGTTTACAGGGTCTGATACGTGTTCTAACACTTCACTTAAATGTACCACATCAAATTTATTGGCCAATTTTTCTGATAAATTTTCGTCAAAAAATCCTTCTATTACGTCCAGACCGATTGATTTGCAATGATTTATAGATTGAATTGATGGGTCAACACCCAATACACTCCATCCTCTATTTTTACCATAAAGCAAAAAATATCCACCACCGCAGCCAATGTCTAAAATATTACCCTTATAGCCCAATATTTTTTCAAAACTATCATATCTGTCTTTAAATACTAAATCATACCAATCTTTATCTTCCAAAAATCTTTCATTAAAAAATTCTATATTTTGGTAGTATTTTCTTTTATACATATCTTGCAATTCTTGAGGACTTGGTATAGGTATAATATGTTTAAATCCGCAAATTTCGCATTCAATCACATCAAAACCATTTACGCTATCCAATATTTCTCCACTGTGTTTTTGCCATTGTATTTTACTCACCCCAAGACCTCCTTTGCGATACGAAATGCGCCAAGTCCGTCGATACAATCTTTAGCAGTTTGAGCCATCTTATATCTTAAATCGGCATTTTTTGACAATTTTAAAGCAGCTTTTGTTATTTCTTCTAAGTTTACCTTGTCATATTCTCCCAAATTTATTGCAAAACCACTTTTTTCAAGCATTGAAGCCGATAAACTATGGTCTTTGCTAATACATAAATAAATTGCAGGCACACCCACACAGGCTAACTCATAAGCACTTGTGCCAAAAGAACAAATTGCAAAATCGCACATATGCATTATTTCAGCCATATTGTCAACATTTTGAAAGACTTTATAATCGTAATTTGCTTTTTTTAAAATCATATCCAAATTTTTTTTGCAAGAAAACAGTGCACCAATAACAATTAATGCTTCAAATTCAACATTTAAATTATTGAGAGCCTCTGCAATTAACGGCGTTATGCATTTTGGATCGCTTGCACCTGCTGCTACAAATATCTTTAACTTTTTGTTTGATGGTTTTGGTTTATTTTTGTACTGCAAAAATTGATCGCGCAAAATCACCCACTCAAACCCAGAATAAAGTTTACCTTTAAAACCTTCCCAGCTAAGATGCCTGACCTGAAATACGGGCGGATAAAAAACATAATCGCAAACAAGCCTTTTATCTTGAGGATCATCTATGCTTACTATTTTAATATTAAACTTTTGTTTTATTTCAATAAGAGTTTCTTTATCAAGCCCATCTCTTATATCTAAAACCAATATATCTGCTTGGGATTTTTCAACTGCCTCAATTAGCCATTGTTTGCAATTTTTTTCGTCTTTTTTAATTATTGAATATTGTTCTTTTTGAATGAGTTTTATTGCCTTGAGATTTTTATTTACAGCAAAAGTAATTTGACAGTTTCTTTTTTTAAATGCATACGCAAGTGCCAGGCATCTAACCAGATGACCAAAACCAATAGCCCTTGATGCGTTGCATCTAAATAGTACTTTTTTCATATAGATAATATAGCAAAAAGTATTCTTTTAAGGATTATCCTGCCAGAAAAACTTGCCTATTTTTTTTGCATTTTTCCATATGTCTGTGTATTTAGTTTGTAATTCAATATTTAGTGGCTTGTGTTGAATATTTTTGTTAATGTTTGTTAATTGAGGGTTTGATTTTAAAAGATTAACTATATCTTCTAAATACATAAAATGCTTTTGAGTGTATAGCTTTTCATATATTATTTTGTATAGCTCATAGTCTTCTTTTTCATCCAATGTCAATCTGCAGTTTTGCAAAATAAGAGAATCTTTTGGACAAACTTCTACTATGCGAAGCTTATCGGGATTTTGTGTAATGTAGATTGCACCTACATGTTCTTTATTTAAAGCATCATTTGTATTTTTATAAATATAATCAAGAACATCAGCTTTAATAACGCCAGCGCCTTCAAATGCGCAACCAACATTTTCGCAATAAACCACATCTGCATCAAACAAACTCAGCGCACTTATTTGATTGTCTATCCAAACAGGACAAATGTGCGGACAATCTGCAGTTATTCTGGCTACATACTTTGGTTTTTTATCGTAAATTATATCCATAAAACGCTCAAGCACATTATCAAGGCTACCTCTGTAATAATTCATTGAATTTGCTTTCAAAAACTCCACAAGCTCATCGTCGCTTTTGTCTTTGGATGTTGCTACGATAACCTCGCTTACATATTTAGAATGCAAAGCTCTATTGTAAACATGCCAGATTACAGGTTTTCCTGCTAAATCAAGCATAACTTTGCCTGGAAGCCTTGTTGAAGACATGCGAGCCTGAATTATAGCTATTGTCTTTTGCATAAACTATCCCTTATACCCCTAAGAGGCCTTAAGCCATCTATTGGATCTGCTCTCCAAAGACGTTCTTTAAACTCACTATCCTGCGGTTCTTTTTTGCCATCACCATCAGCTAAAAATGCATCTTTAACACTTTTTATAAGAGATTCAACCTGATTTGGTAAATAGCAGTGACCCATTTGGTACTCTTTTCCTTTACCATCTAAATCCATATGAAACTCTACCATTGAAACATCGTATTTATGTATAGCCCTATGTATTACGCCAAAATTAACACTATGATCAGACCATCCAAATTTGATATTTTTAGGCAATGACTCTCTCATTGTTTGTATTGCACTTAAGTTGCAATCCTGCGGCAGGGTAGGGTAATTTGAAGTACAGTGCAAAACTGTTAGATCTGTGCATTGATTATCAAATACTGTTTCTACTGCAAATTTTACCTCATCAAGTGTTGCCATACCGGTAGATATGATCATTGGCTTTTTTGTTTTAGCACATTTTGATAATAGGTCCTGCCACAAAATTTCATATGAAGCAATTTTATACGCATTCACATATGGCTCTAAAATATCTACAGCATCAAGATAAAAAGGAGTGCATATAAATTTTATATTATTATCCGCACAACATTTAGCAATTTCTGGTATATACTTTTCGCTTAACTCCCATTTTTTTCTGTTTCTTAGCTCTTCAAAACACTCCAGTGCTTTTCTGTCAAATAATTGGTCAATTTTAAAAAGTTGAAACTTAACACCACTACAACCAATTTTTGCTGCAGTTTCAATAAAATCAAAGCATCGATTTAAGTCATTGTTGTGGTTGCTTGACACCTCTGCAATAAATTCTACCATTCATTTATCTCCAATATAATTAAATTTAAAAAACCAAAAATTATTCTTTACCCAAAATTACTTTTTGAAGTTTTTTAAAACTTTCAGTGCCAGCAAATTTTAACCAGTAAAATACAATAGATTCAGATGGTATCACTTTTGCACCAATTGAGTTATAAAACGCAATAGCAGTATTATAAAATTCTTCTTCTCTTGAAGTTACTGCATCTTTTGCAATTACTACATTATAGCCTTTTTCTATTAAATCTATGGTTGTTGACATTACGCATATATGAGATTCAATACCGCACAATACAACTGTTGTTTTACTAGAATCAACAATGAAAGTCTTAATTTCAGGAATTTCCAAAGCAGAAAAACTCATCTTGTCAAAACGCTGTACATCAGAAAGCAAGCTTTTTAGTGGTTCTATCGTTTCGCCTAATCCTTTTGGATACTGTTCTGTGTAAAAAATTGGCACATCAAGTTCTTTTGCAGCTTTTATCAAAAGCGAGATATTTTTAGTTGTAGCATCAAGATTCTTCATAACTTTGGCAAGTTTGTCCTGCATGTCAATTACGCATAAAATGCAATTTTCCTTGCTTAAAAAGCTCATCTTCAACCTCCTTGCTTTAAATATTTCATTATGTTTTTTGAGTTCTGGTAAAATTTAATGTAATCTTCCAGCAAAGCTTTCTTTTTTTGCTCAACCAAAAATTCAATTTGTGCGTTTTGTTCCAACAATTCTTTAATTTGATCTAAATATTGATTTGTAATTTTTGTTTTATATATCGTTTCAAAAAGTTTATTTCGTTCGTTTAATACACTTAAAAGTTCATCACCTTTATATTCTTTTTCATTTAATAAATTAATAATTTTGGTGCCATTATCTTTTAAAGCTTTAAATAACTTTTGCATTTTACACCTTTATTTATTATAACTTTATTTGGTATATTTTCAAGTAAGAAACAATAATTAAATTATGGTTGGTTACATTTTATGTTTTATTTAACATAATTACAAATTTGTTCCCAAAATATTTAATTTTATAATTAAATTTTTGTTTATTTAAGTATGTTATAAGTCTTTTTTTCTGACCAATTATAGCAACATTATGATTTTTAAGTAAGTTTTTTAAATCGGATTTTTCTATAAATTTTTCGTTTTTATTTTTTAGAAGAGTCATACCGTAGTATAAATCGCCATCATCAAAATCGTCCAATAAAATACTATCCCTACCTAGATAAAATATACTTGAAGAAGTACGCCAAAATGGTCCATACTGAACAAAAATAGTATTTGGTTTCATAT
>NZ_JAGDWY010000089.1:81217-103397 GCF_023256235.1 Desulfurella sp. | reverse complement strand
ATCGTTTTAGATCCTTTCATGGGGGCAGGTTCAACCGCTATAGCGTGTATCAATACGAATAGAAATTTTATTGGAATTGAGAAAGAAGAAAAATATTTTAATATTGCAAAAGAATTAATTGAAAAATATAAAAAACAAAGTAAATTAATATAAAATTTCATTTTACAGTAGATACAAAATGTAAAATGAGTTTTTATTTTTTGAAAATTTTCGACTCATAAAAAATAAAAATTCAAATTTCGCGATGCAAAAAGGTTTAAATACTTTTAAGTATTGTAAAATGAATTATGGCTAACATTATACCTTTTGATAGGAAAACGAAAATATATTCAGTTCAACCACAAATAAACGTAGAATTTTTTAACGATGAAGAACTAAATAAGATGTTTGACTGGATTTACAATCACTATCAAAATTCTAAAAACAATCGAGAGAGAAAATATTATAAAAAATATTACCTTCTTGTTAAAGTTTTGTTAAGAACAGGGGCAAGGATTGATGAAGCATTAGCAATAAGACCAATCGACATCAATTTAGATGTCAATACAATAACTTTAATCACTTTGAAGAAAAAAGACAAAAAAGCGAAAAGAGTATTGCCATTACATCCTGAATTGAAAAGTGATATTATGCAATATTACATTGACAATAACATTAACAAAAATTCTACTGATAGATTATTTCAAATGACAAGACAATCAGTAAACACATTTTTCAAAAAGATGCAAAAAGATTTAGGTTTTAGGATTCATGCACACAAATTCAGGCATACATTCGCCGTAAAAGCTTTGATGAATGGAGTTCCATTGAATGTCTTGCAGCAGTGGTTATCCCATGCATCAATATTTACGACTTCAATATACACACAAATTACAGGCATGGATACATCTCAATTCATGAATAAAATAACATAAACTATTTTTATTCATCAATCTTATAAAAAAGGATACATAAACAGTTTTTAGTTAAAAGGTATAATTGATAGTATTAAGGTTAAAAATTTCATTAAAACCGATTTAAAATATCAAAAATAAAAAATTAAAAAATATTCTCACTTAAAAAAGAAATTATAAAAAATTTTTTACATATTCCAATGCTTTTTCATAATCGTTAAATTCTTTATCCTTGTTCTCATGTTCAAATGTAATAATAACTTTGTATTTGTTATCTTTGTTTTTAAAAAGATATATCTTTTTATCATGTGAAATTGTAAATATTTCATAATCTCTTGTCATTTTAATCACCTTCACTTAAAATATTTTAATAATTCAATAACTTCTTTATTGTTTGTTTTTGAATTTACTTTATTTCTATTTTGTTCATCTTTAATATTTTCAATTTCATACTCTAACTCATCTAATCTTTTGTAAAGGTCTAAGATAAGTATTGCTAAACTCATTGCTGAAATTTCTTGTTCTTTTTTTAATTCTTCTTGTATTTCTTTTTTCAAATTTTTTATTGACTTTTATTAGATTAGTATCTAAATTTGAATATAACAAAATTATTCTTCTGTGGATGGTTATGTATTTTAAGTTTTGTTACTTATTAAAGGAGGTTTAAGATGGCAGGCACAAAACACAAAACGCCTCTTTTGGATGATCTAAAAGAAGGCAAATGGCCAAGCTTTGTCAAAGAGCTTGAAAGGGCTGCTCAGAAAAGCCCGAGAACAGAGGATTTGATTGGTCTATTGGAAAACTCTTACAGAGATCATGTTCCTCACTGGAAACATGGTGGTATGGCAGGTGTTAGAGGTTATGGGGCAGGTATAGTTGGCAGATTTTCCGATTCACCTGAAGATTTTCCGGGAACTCAGGAATACCATACAGCAAGGATAAATCAGATTGAAGGTTTTTTTTACACATCGGACATATTGAGGAAACTGGCAGATATTTGTGATGAACACGCAGGTGGTTTATTTAACTTTCATGGTTCAACAGGAGATATCCAGATACTTGGTTTTAAACAGGAAGAAGCAGAAGAGCTATTTCAAAAATGCACTCATCTGGGTTTTGATCTTGGTGGCAGTGGTTCAGCACTTAGAACACCAAGCTGCTGTGTGGGACCAGCTCGCTGCGAGTGGGCAAACTATGATACGCTTCATTTAACAGACAACCTTACAAGAGAATACCAAAATGAATTGCACAGGCCAACATTTAACTATAAGTTTAAGATCAAATGTGCAGGTTGCCCAAACGACTGTATAGCATCTGGCGCCAGGTCTGATTTATCTATCGTGGGTGTGTGGAAAGACAATATTAGAATTGATCAGAAGGAAGTTGCAGAATACGCAAAGAAATTTGATATTAAAAAGTATGTAGTTGATAAATGTCCTACTCATTGCATGGATTATACTGATGGCAAATTAACTATCGATGATTCAAACTGCGTAAAATGCATGCATTGCATTAACTCTATGCCAAAAGCTCTAAGACCTGGGTTAGAAAAAGGTGCACAAATTAGAATAGGTGCTAAAGTACCTATGGTTCAGGGTCCAAGGCTTGGGTTTATACTTATACCTTTTTACGATGTAAATAAAGACAAAGAAGAAGATTACGCTTTCTTGAAAGACTTGATTCAAAAGATATGGGATTTCTGGGATGAATACGGTACAAACAGAGAGCGTGTAGGAGAACTAATCCAAAGGGTAGGTGTAGGGAATTTCCTTGAAGCTATAGGTTTGGATCCACTACCAGAAATGGTAGAGTATCCAAGGGCAAATCCATTTATCAAATTTGAAGAATATTTAGTGCCAGACGACGAAGAAGAAGGAAAGGAGGGTTAAACTATGCCAGATGTAGATAAAGGAACAGTAAGAATTACAGATATAGGTCCACCACACTATGAAGATTTTTTACCGCCTATAATTAAAAGAAATTATGGTAAGTGGTTGTATCATGAGATTTTAAAACCAGGTGTTATGGTTCATGTTTCAGAGTCTGGTGAGAAGCTCTATACTGTAAGGGTAGGCTCAACAAGGATAGTAAGCAGTGATTTTGTAAGGGAAATATCTGATCTTGCAGATAAGTATTGCGGCGGTTACTTAAGATTTACAACGAGAAATAACTTAGAATTTCTTCTTGATAAAGAAGAAAATATTGAACCCTTAATTAAAGAAGTACAGGCATTGGGTTTTCCAGTTGGTGGGATCGATCATTCGCTTGGCAATATTGTACATACACAAGGTTGGCTGCATTGCCATACATCTGCAAGTGATGCATCAGGTGTGGTTAAAGCCTTAATGGATGAGTTTTATGATTATTTTGTTTCAGACAAATTACCCGCAAAGGTAAGAATGGCATTTGCGTGTTGTCTTAATATGTGTGGTTCTGTGGGTGCTTCTGATATTGCGATTGTGGGAATGCACAGAAGACCACCAAGGGTTATGGCAGATAGGGTAAAGGATTTGTGCGAGATACCAAGTACAATAGCGGCGTGTCCGGTAGATGCAGTAAGGCCAAAAACTATAGATGGTAAGCCTTCTGTGGAAATCGATGAAGATAGATGCGTTTATTGCGGTAACTGCTATACAGTTTGCCCTGCGCTTCCTATAGCTGATCCTCTAAATGATGGATTGGCAATATTTATTGGGGGCAAAGTTTCAAATGCAAGAACCAAGCCAACTTTTTCAAAACTGGTAGTGCCATGGCTTCCAAATAATCCGCCAAGATGGCCAGAAGTTATCGAAGCCGTAAGGACAATACTTGAAGCATACAAAGAAGGTGCAAGAAAAGGAGAACGTGTAGCAGAATGGATTGATAGGATTGGTTGGCCGAAATTCTTTAAAATAACGGGCTTTGAATTTACAAAATACCATATTGATGATTTCAGATTAGGTGAAGCAACGATGAATTACTCGAACTATGCACGATTGTAAGGAGGCTACCATGACTGATGAGCAAAAACAAAAGATAAAGGAATTTGTGGTTAATCTAGTAAAAGAATACCATGGCAAAAAAAGATTTAAACCTCAGGATTTAGAAAAAGAAGTTGAGCAAAACTTTCAAAGCGAGAATATAACAAGAAAAGATGCCAAAGCTGCTATAAAAGAACTTACAGATAATGGGGAATTGATTTATGGTTATGCAGGAGGGAGCTTTCTGACTTTGCCTGAAGATCAAACGCAATAAGGAGCTATTATGGCTGTAGTAAAGGTTAAAAAAAGTATTAAAAGTTTCAGTAAACCAACTGGCACAGAATATTCTTCTGATAGGCCAATATACGTAGAAAAGCGCCCTCCCTGTTCCGATACATGTCCAAATGGAGAACAGGTTAGGGAATTTCTCCAGTACATTGCTCAGGCACAAGATTACGGCAGGACATATGAAGAGGCCCTCGAGGGCGCTTTCTATATTATTGCTCAAACAAACCCCCTACCTTCAACTACAGGTAGGGTTTGTCCCCATCCTTGTGAATCAAGATGTAATAGAAAAGACAAGGATAGCGCCGTAAATATCAATGCCTGTGAAATGTTTATTGGCGATTTTGCACTAAAACATAAGTTACCTTTAAAAAAACTTGATGAGACATACGATGCAAAGGTAGCAATTATAGGCTCTGGACCATCTGGCTTATCCTGCGCATACCACCTTGCAAGAAGAGGTGTAAAAGTAACCATATTTGAAAAAGAAGAAAAACCCGGTGGTTTGTTATACTATGGTATACCTAATTTCAGATTACCAAAAGAAATTGTAAATGCAGAAATACAAAGGATTGTTGATCTTGGAGTAGAAATTAAATGCTCCAAGGCATTGGGAAAAGATCTAGATATTGAAGAATTAAAGAAAGAATTTGATTGTATTTACCTTGCAGTAGGTGCATACAAACCAGAAAAACCCAGATTAGAAAATATTGACAGCATAAAAGGTGTTTATAGCGGACTTGAGTTTTTATACCGTTTTGCAAATGGTGAGAAATTGGATATAGGCAAAGATGTTGTGGTGGTTGGCGCAGATACTGCAGCAGATGCTGCTATGATAAGCAAGAGATGGGGTGCAAACGTCACATTCGCCTATAGAAGAACTGTGCCAGACAAAGAGACTTTTGATAAAAAAGCTTCAAGAGAAGCCCTCGATGCTTACGAAGAAGGCATAACATTCCAGTTTGCAACAGTGCCTGTTGAACTTGTAAGTGAAAATGGAAAACTTACGGGTGTTAAATTTCAGAAAATAAAGGTAGGCGCAAAAGATGAACGTGGACATGCAGCGCAGGTAGAAAACGTAGGTGAGCCTTTCTTGGTAAAAGCTGACACATTTATTTATTCAGTAGGTCAAAAACCCGACTACACAGGCTTAGAAAAGATACTTGGCCAAACAGAAGGTTTTATAAAAATCAACGATAATTATCAGGTAGAAGGTCAGGACAAAGTGTTTGCAGGTGGCGATGTAGTGGGTCCCAGATTGATGTATGTAACTACGGCAATTGGGCATGGTTTTGCCGCGGCAGCAAATATAATTGAACATATAACAGGTAAAAAAATTATAGAACAGGATACAAGAAAAGTTATTGAATCAGACAAGATGCATTTAGATTTATATGAAACAAAACCGCGCCATGAAAGAACGTTTAGAGAACCAAATGAGCGTATTAAAGATTTTGAACCTTTCATGAATGCTTTGTCAATGGAAGAGTTTATTGAAGAGACCAAGCGTTGCATGAGTTGCGGACTTTGTTTTGACTGCGGTAATTGCTTTACATATTGTTCTCATGGAGCTGTAAAGAAATTACCAAAGGGTCAGCACTACGAGTTTCATTTAGAAACTTGTGATGGATGTATGAAGTGTTTTGAAAATTGCCCATGTGGCTATATAGAAAAAATGTAAAAAGGAGGTTTTATGGCTTTTTTAGATTTTAACGGAAAAAAAATAGAGATAGATGATGAAGGCTATATCCAGCACCAGGAAGATTGGAGCAAAGAACTTGCAGAATTTATGGCAAAACAGGATGGCATAGAACTAAAAGAAGAACATTGGAAATTGATTGATTATGTAAGAGAGTACTACAAAGAATACCAGGTTGCCCCTTCTATTAGAGCTGTAGCAAAACAGGTTGCAGAAATTTGCAATTTGCCAAATGTCAGGGAAGGTAACAAGCACATATATGTTTTGTTTCCAGAAGGCCCAGCAAGGCAGCTTGTTAGGTATGCAGGCTTATCAAAGCCAACAGGTTGTGTATAAAACTGTATAAAAAAGGCGAAAATCTTTTTTTCGCCTTTTGTTTTGCTTTTGGAGGGGATAATGGATAATTTAGATTTTGTTAGTTTTATATACGTTATTTTGACATATGCTGCTTTTGCAATTTTGATTATTGGTGTAGTTTGGAAAATAATAGTTTACGCTAAAACGCCTATGCCCGTAAAAATACCTCTTACCCCAGCACCTAAAACCAAAACAGGAGCATTTTTTAGAGTGCTTGGAGAGGTTTTTTTCTTTAAAAGCCTTTATAGGTCAAACAAAAGTACCTGGGTTGGAGGGTATGTATTTCACGTAAGTTTGGCTATAGTGCTTATTCAGCATGTTTTAAGGCATTATGTGTATGATTTTTATCACGGTAATCCTCCAGCATGGTATAATTTACTTGTACCCATAGGTCTTGTGTTTGGTACACTTATGCTTATAAGTTTGGTTTATTTGTTTTTAAGGCGAATATTTGTAGAAAGGGTCAAGTTTATAAGTGTACTATCAGATTATTTTATACTTGTATTGTTGATGCTGATTACAAT
The DNA here is from genome assembly GCF_023256235.1 of Desulfurella sp. Taxonomy (NCBI): domain Bacteria; kingdom Pseudomonadati; phylum Campylobacterota; class Desulfurellia; order Desulfurellales; family Desulfurellaceae; genus Desulfurella; species Desulfurella sp. The sequence goes on along the minus strand of NZ_JAGDWY010000089.1, from coordinate 96,679 downwards.
AGCAGGATTGTCTGAGATAGTATTCCAAAGTCCAGCTGCGCTTGAAAAAAGTGTGGTGCAATTGGACGCATTTTTTAATAAGTTATTTATTTTCCAGCCAGTTGATATACCACACAATCCATTTTTCCTGCTACACTATACTTTAGTGTTAATACTGCTTGCCTACATACCATTTAGTAAAATTATGCACTTTGTAGGTATATTCTTTTCTCCAACACTTGCTATGAATGATGATGTAAGGGAAAATAGATATACAGATGAAAGAACAACAAGGTTAACAATTTAAGGAGGGGCAAAATGTCAAAAGAACACTACCATATTCATAAACTTACGGGCAAAATTCAGACCCCTAAGCTTTTAAGAAAAGGCAATCAGGCCAGTGAATTTACTTTCCCGGCCCTTGAAGAAGATATGGAAACTTTGGGTTTTCCCAAAAAACTACAGGAAGGCTGGCAAGATAAGGCAGTGGGTGTGTTTAAAGAACTTTTAGACAACAATAAGGCACTAAAGACATACATGGATATATGTGTAAGGTGCGGTGCTTGCACGGATAAGTGCCAGTTTTTCCTAGGTAGTGGCGATATCAACAATACACCTGTTGGCAGAGCAGAGCTTATGCGCAAGGTTTACAGGTACTATTTTACACCGTTTAGCTCAAAAGGAGAGCCATTTAGCGAACATGTATTAAAACAATGGATGTCTTATTTTTACCAGTGTTCGGAATGCAGAAGATGCTCTTATTTTTGTCCTTATGGTATAGATACAGCAGAAATTACAATGGCTGCAAGAGAAATAATGGACTCTATTGGTGTTGGTGAAAAGTATGCTACAAATACAATAACGCAAGTTTACAGAACAGGCAACAATATAGGTATAGATGCAAACGCATTAAAAAATACAATTGCAGAGTTCGAAGAAGATTTAAAAGATGAAACAGGCAAAGACATAAAAATACCAATTGATGAAGAAGGTGCAGAAGTTTTGCTTGTGCCTCCGTCTGCTGATTTTTTTGCCATACCGCATATTGAGTCAATGTTTGGTTATGCGAAGGTATTTTACAAAGCAGGTATTAGTTATACATTATCATCTTATGCATCTGAGGCTGCAAACTTTGGTATGTTTATAGGAAGTTACACAAATACCAAAGAGATAAACAAACGTATCTGGGAAGAAGCAAGAAGGCTCAAAGTAAAGCGTGTTATTATAGGCGAGTGCGGTCATGCCTGGAGAGCAGCTTATAATTACTCAAATACAATGAATGGACCATTTGATTTTCTGGACCCAAAATACCCGCAGCCATCCCATATATGCGATTTCACACTTGGCCTTATTAGAGATGGTGTAATTAAAGTAGATAAAAGCGCAAACGACGATAAAGTAGTAACCTACCACGATCCATGTAATGTAGCAAGGGCATCACGCATGGGTAGTCAACCAGGAGACCAATTTAGCATACCAAGGGATTTAATTAAATCTGTATGTAATAATTTTGTAGATATGCAGGAAGGAGCAATAAAAGCAAAAACATTCTGCTGCGGCGCAGGCGCCGGACTTTTAACAGACGAAATTATGCAAACACGCATAAATGGTGTAATGCCAAGGATGCAGGCTTTTAAGGAAGTTGTTGATAAAAATAATGTAAACTTTTTTGCTACAATTTGTGCAATATGCAAAACACAGTTTTACGCAATGTTTCCTCTTTATGGTTTTGAAAGAGACTGGGTTGGCGGTATACATCAGCTGGTAAGCGCTGCAATTGTACTGTAAGGAGTATTTATGTACAAAGTTTTGTTTCATATTGAACTTGATGCAATAGAACCCTTAAAAGTAGCAATAGGAAACATTAATAACCTTTTAAAAGAAATCCCAAAAAGCCAATGCGATATAGTGGTTGTAGCTAACTACAAAGGTCCTTTGCTATTTGTAAAAAACATGTTTGATCAGGAACTGTACACTGATATAAAGAAATTGCATGAAATGGGTGTGGTATTTTTAATGTGCAATAATTCTTTAAATAACTTGAATTTACGCAAAGAAGACTTAATTGAAGAGGTTGGCGTAACAAAAGCCGGTATTTTAGAAATCATTAAACGTCAAGCCGAAGGTTATGCTTATGTTAGAACATAAAGTATAGGAGGAAAAATGGAAAGAAAGTTAAAAAAGATATCTATAATTATATCAAGAAATGGTTTTGAAGAAGTTTTACCTGGTCTTATTATGGCAAATGGTGCCAGGATGGAAGGCATTGATGTCATGTTGTTTTTTACATCATTTGGTCTGGATGCTATAATAGATTCTAAAATGGATAATTTACCACTTATAAACAAAACACACCCGGAACTCACAATAGAAACCATGAAACAGGCAATGGAGAAATTTGATTTTCCAACAATCAGAGAGTTTGTTGAAATGATACATGACTCAGGAGCAAAAATTTATGCATGTCGTGCCACTGTTGATTTATGGGGTATAAAAGAAGAAGATTTTTGCCCGGAAGTAGATGGTATAATATCTGTTGGGCAGTTTTATACATTTTCAGATGATGCACAGATAATATTTACGTAAATTTATGGCTTATTTTCCTATTTTTGTTGACCTTAAAGACAAAGAGATAATAGTAATAGGGGCAGGAGAAGTAGCTTATAGAAAGATTGAGACTTTACTGCCCTTTGGACCCAAAATAACTGTTATTGCTAAAAATGCAATTAAAGAAATTGAGAATCTTTTTGAATTAAACAAACTTAATTTAAAAATTAAAGCATTTGATGAAACAGATATTGAAAATGACCCTTTTTTAATTATTATTGCAATAAATGATTTAGCATTACAGGAAAAGATTGCCATAATTTGCAAAGATAGAAAAATACTGGTAAATGCTGTAGACAGTCCAAAATATTGTAATTTTATATTTGGTTCTATTATACACAAAAAAGACTTAGTAATAGGCATAAATACTTCATCAAAAGCACCGGCAGTATCAAAAGCTTTAAAAAAACACATTTTATCTTGTTTACCGGATAATATAGATAAATTAATTGAAACTGTAAATTCATTAAGAAAAGTTGATGCTAAAACAATGGATAGTATAATAAAAGGTTTTTTTAAAAATGAAAGAAATTAGTGCTCCTCGCATATACATAAGTGCTTTTAAAAAAAGTTCTGGAAAAACAACCATTTCAATTGCATTATCAAAGATTTTATCCAGAAAATATAAACTTTTAACATTTAAAAAAGGACCCGACTATATAGATCCAATGTGGCTTGAGCTTGCAAGTAACAATCCTTGTTTTAATTTAGATTTTTTCTTTTTAAAAGATCGAATATATAGTTATTTTGTCAACAAAATAGATCAAAGTAAATGCAACTTTTTTTTAATAGAAGGAAACCATGGTTTGTTTGACGATATCTATCTGGATGGCAAAACGAGTAATGCCAGCCTGGCTAAGATTACAAAAACACCAGTGATAATTGTTGTAGATGTAAGTGAATTAGGTAGAAGTTTGGTAGCGTTGTTAAAAGGAATGGTAGATTTTGACAAAGATGTTTTTATATCTGGTGTTATTTTAAACAAAATTCAATCTGTAAGGCAAGAAAAAAAATTAATAGAAGCAATCAAAAATTATACAGATTTACCTGTCTTAGGTAGTCTACCAGTCCAAAGCATATCAATAACCCAAAGACATTTAGGACTAACATCAACTCTACAAGAAGAAAAAAAACAAGAATTAATAGAAAATATAGCATCTAATTTAGAAAACTATCTCGATATAACACAGATCACTAAGATTGCTTCTAATGCTCCAAAACTTTATGTTGATGATTATAGTGTGCATATTAGGAAATTAAAAAAACAGGTTGTTATTGCTATTGCTTTTGACGAAGCATTTAATTTTTACTACAAGCAGAATTTACAAAACTTACAATCTATGGGTGTTGAAATAAAAAAATTTTCTCCAATAAAAGATGAGTCTATTCCATTAGCTGATGCAATTTATATTGGAGGTGGTTTTCCTGAGTTATTTTTAGATAAGCTACAAAAAAATTTCGATCTTAGAAATCAGATAAAAAAGGCTTCCAAAGAAGGTTTGCCTATATTTGCAGAATGCGGTGGTTTAATGTATTTAACAAACAGTATTGAGTACAATGAAAATAAAGCTGAAATGTGTGGTATATTCAATTTGGAAACTCGACTTTCAGTTAAGCCAAAAGGTCATGGCTATACAATCCTATCTCCAAAAAACAAGCATAGTTTTATAGAAAATAAAAAAATATATGCGCATGAATTTCATCATGGTTTTTTCACTGATTTTGAAGATATTGAATGTTTTTTTGATGTGATAAGAGGCTATGGGATTAATGGAATTTGTGATTATGCTCTCAAAGATAATGTGATGGCAGGATTTTCTCATATTTTTGATGAGAAAAGCGATTTCTTTTATAATTGGATAAAAGAAAATAAACTTGATTCTTGAATTAATTATCGTATAATTAAAGCATGTTTTCGAAGGCATTTAATTGGCTTGTACAAGGTTTCGAGCTTTTTAAAAAAGCTGGCATAACTTTTGTTTTACAAACAGCATTTATATTTCTTACTATCACAGTCTCGTACCTAATGAAAATATTGTTTTTATCAATATTTTTGTATGTAATTCAATTAATTTTAGTGGCTGGAATGTTTATGAGTTTTGATAGAATAAAAAATTCTCAAAAGATTATATTTGACAATCTGTTTGATGGTTTTACAAATAATTTATACAATTTAATATTGCTTAGCATTATTTTTTTGCTTTCAAGTTTTATAGTTTCTTATTTTTTAGTTCAATTTGTAAATATAAAAGATCTTGTTAATAGCTATAAACACATAAATTCAATAAACTATACGCCCATTTTTATAATTATGTTAGTAGATATTGTTATAAACTTTGTTCTTATGCTTGCTATGCCTTTTATTACAATCAAAAAAATGAATGTGCTTGAAGCTATTGGAAAAAGTATAATTGTTTGTTTAAAAAATTTTTTACCTTTAGTATTTTTATTTATAATATTCCTACCGCTTGCTTTAATTGCAACATTATCACTTATAGGATGGCTTATTTTGTTCCCGGTGCTAATTGGGTCTATGTATGCAATATTTGATAGTTATATTATAGATAACTATATTACATAGTATGTTTTCTTTTCTTTTTTTGCAATGTATAAAGCCTCGTCTGCTCTTTCAATGAGAGATTCTTTATTATCGTTTAACCTAATTGATGTTGCTCCGATTGTTGCATGGATTAATAAACTGTCTGTTTGAGTTTTAAGTGCACAAACAAATTTTTTAATGTAAGCTTCAATTTTATTAAATGAGGTATGGGGCAAAATTACAGCAAATTCATCTCCACCCCACCTGCATATTATATCACTTGTGCGTGAGTTGTTTGTTAAGAAAGTAGCAAATCTTTTTAATACTTCGTCTCCTTTTAGGTGGCCATATGTGTCATTTATTTGTTTAAAACCATCTATATCCAACATACAAAGAGAAAATATGTGCCCATAACGCTCAAACCTGCATATTTCTTTATTTAAGGCATCTTCAAAATATCTTCTATTATAAAGTTTGGTTAAGTGGTCTTTGTAAGCCATATCTATAAGATTGTCGACCATTGCATAATATTGGTTCAAATTAGCATGTCTTTTTTCGATTTCGCTGCATATACGGCTTAAAAATTGCACATAATTATCCACCTGATTTTGCATTGTACACCTCAAATCTATATTTGATTGCAAAAGTATATAAAAATTATTTTGATAAATCAATAAAAAAATGATAAAATTTAAAAAATGTTTGAATTAAAACATGTAAGTGTGGAAAAAAATGGTAAAAAAATCATAGAAAATGCAACATTTAAGCTTGAATACTCTGGATTGGTATGGCTTAAAGGTGCATCGGGTAGTGGAAAATCAACAATTTTAAGAATAATGTGTGCCTTAGAGAAACCATCCAGTGGCGAAATTTTTTATAAAGGTTTATCAATTTATGAATTTGACATTCCTGAGTTTAGGTCAAAGTGTATTTATGTACCTCAAATGCCTATCCTTGGTCAGATGAATGTAATGGATTGTATTAGATTGCCATTTAGTTTTAAGTCCAATGCAAATAAAATTTTTGATGATAAAAAACTGAATGATCTACTTGAATATTTTGAATTACAGGATGTTGCAGAAAAAGACGTTACTCAACTTTCAGGTGGTGAAAAGTTGCGCATTGCAATTATAAGAGCTTTATTGCTTGATCCCGAGTGTTTATTGCTGGATGAACCCACAAGTGCCCTTGATGCTAAAATGGAGCAAAAAACATTACAATTATTAAAATCCTTATCCGATAAAAAACTTATAGTAAGTTCTTTTCACACAGAATCTATAAAAGTATTTTGCACACAAAAAATTGAAATTAAGGATCGTTATGCAATCGCAAGTTGAAACTATTTCATTAGTGCAGCTTATTATATCTTACTTCATGCTTTTTGTAGCTTTTTTTGTTAATTATACAGAAAACTTGAAGTTAACAAAAGATATTATATATTCGTTTGCCAGAATGAGCATTCAACTATTGTTAATTGGATATATTCTAAAATTTATATTCCAGATAAATAACGCGTTTGTCATTTTAATCTATTATGCTATAATGGTTTTGTTTGCAGCAAATATTGTTAAAGAAAGAACAAAAGTAAAATTTGCACATGCAAATATAATTATATTTGGTGCTATTTTTATAGCAGGGTTTGTTGTTACACTTTTTATGTCTTTTGTTAGTATTGGTCTTAAAAATCCATTTGAAGCAAGATATTTTATACCATTAGCAGGCATGATTGTTGGAAATTCAATGAATTCTACAACGATTGCAATAGAGCGTTTTTTTAGTGAAATGCACCAAAACAAACAATATATAGAAGAATTACTTTCGCTTGGTGCAACATCCAGAGAAGCTACCAGCGAATTTAAACAAAAAGCTTTTCGCTCAAGCCTTATGCCACAACTTGCAGGTGTTAGCGCTATGGGTATTGTTAGCCTTCCCGGTATGATGACAGGTCAAATACTTTCTGGCGTAAACCCAATAGAAGCTGTAAAATACCAGATGATAATACTTATAGCCATTAATACAGCAATTTGTCTTTCGGTATATATATTACTTTCTTTTGAGCAAAAGAAATTTTTTAACTCTTTTACTCAACTAAACATTTAAAAAATCCTGCGGTATTTCATAGTGCATATTGTCTATGTCTAGTTCAAGATTTTCAAGCCATGCATAAAACTTTTCTATATTTTCTTTGCCTTTTATAAAAGCACCGTGCTGGGGAGCAATGAGATCTATATCCAATTGTTTTGCCATATTAATCCATTTTTGAATCGCTATTTTGCTTGACATATATCTTTTGTGAAAACCAATCATATATTGAGTATGATTTTCAAAATTATCCACATATATATAATCCTGACCCAAAGATGCACCAAGGTCGCCGCTATATAGAATTTTTGATATTGGATCGTATATTTGAAAATTTCCTGGTGAATGTAAAAAATGAGCGGGTAATATGTAGAGCTCACAATTCTCAGTCAGTTTTATTTTAGCGCCTTTATCGTCAATCCCAATTAATTTATTTACAAATAGCGAATCAACACCAATATGAGGCAAAAACCTTATCCATAAATTTGAAATTAATGCTTTTGTTTTTGGTAGTGTCATTAGCCAGCCGTTGATTGCAGACACAATATCAGGATCCTGATGGGACAAAAAAATATATTCAATGTTACCAATACCACTTATTGCGCCAATTTCCGTCAGAACATGTTTAAATACTTTATGACCTCCTGGATCCAATATAATACTTTTTTTGTTATCAACAATTAAATGAACATTAGCTTGCACCATCTGTCCTCTACCAAAATCCTCAAGTAATATGTTTTGATGTATACCATTTGAAAATAATAATGTATTATTACCCATACAAATCCCCCCTGTATTTTATTAAATTTAATAACTATTTTAGTTTAATTTTTTTTACTAAATTTGTCAAGTTTTTTTATAGTTTATTTTTCAGGAGATTTAGTCATCAGATTCTTTAAAAGTTAACGCTTTTGTAATAACGAAAACATAACAAATTATATTCAAAGCTTATAAAAAAATATTAGATTGCCAGCAAAGCCAATACCTAGCTTACAGTAAGACGCCCGTAATTCCCTTCAAAACGGGAAAGAATGCAACAGTCACCTTTTATAAAGGTTATCATAACAGCATTCTTAAATTTGATACTTTTATATTAGACATAACGATTCTTTTGTTTTAAAAACATTTTTGTTGCATTCAAATTTGTAGAGGATAGCGCCTATTTTCTTTTAAAAGAGCTTGGTTATTGACAGACTTTTTGACAAATCTAAATCCAATATTGCTTACTGTCAAACCGCTAATTTCACTAATACAATAATCTTTTTAATTTGTCAAGTAAAAAAATCATGTAATAAAAATGTTATGTACAAGGATTAATCGAGTGATTAGTAATATAGAAACTTTTGTAAAATAGCTTTTAATTGGCCTGTAACATATTTTTACAAACAGGTGTATTTTTAATTTTTTGGGATATAAGCATTGTTGTTAAAATTGTTAAATTTTTTAAAAGATTTTATTAAATCAAACATAGAAAAGTTTTTTTGTAAAATTTGACAAAGTTTTGATAGTTTAGTATTTTCTAATCTATGGACAAAGATGAGTTGTTCATGAAAAAAGCTATAGAGCTTGCAAAGAAAGGCTTGCATAAAACATGTCCAAATCCAGCCGTAGGTGCAATTATAGTCAAAGATGGGCTAATAATTGGAAAAGGCTATCACAAAAAAGCTGGGACTGATCATGCAGAAGTAGTTGCCATAAAAAGCGTAAAAGATAAAACCATGCTTGATGGTGCTACTATGTATGTTACGCTTGAGCCTTGCAATCATTATGGCAAAACACCTCCTTGTTCAATTGCTATATTAAATTCTAACATAAAGCGTGTTGTTATTGGTATGTTAGATGTAAATAAAACTGCAAGTGGTGGTGCTGAATTTTTAAAATCTCATGGAATAGAGGTTGTAAGCGGCATACTTGAAAAAGAATGTCGTGATTTAAATAAAATATTTATTACGAACATTACAAAACAAAGACCTTTTTATGCAATGAAAGCCGCAATGCTCTTAAATGGCTGTATTTCTATAAAAGGCGGTATATCAAAGTACATTACTTCAAAAAAATCACTTGAGTATGTGCATAAGCTAAGAAGCACTTATAATGGAGTTTTAGTAGGTATAAACACAGTTTTGATGGATGATCCACTTTTAAACTGCAGATTAAAACGCTGCGGGCAACCAAAACGCATTGTGCTTGATGCCTTTTTAAAAATACCGCTTTCTGCAAGAATATTTGGTTTTGAGCCTCAAAACATATACATAGCAACGTCTGTTTCAAGTGATTCAAATAAAAAATCCATACTAAAGTCTATGGGTGTAAATATTTTGGAGTGTGCTTCAACACCTGAGGGCATAGATCTGTTTGATTTATCAAAAAAATTGCTTGAAAAAGATATTTGCAGTATTTTGGTTGAAGGCGGGTCTCGTATTCATGGATCATTTTTGAATGCGAATCTGTATGATAAAGTGCATTTATTCTATGCGCCAAAAATTACTGGCTCATATGGTGCTTTTAATGTAATTGGCTCTCAAGCAGCATCAGATTTTTCTGAAGTAAAAAACTTGAAAGACTACAATTGCAAAAAAATTGGCGATGATATAATTATTGAAGGCTATTTTTAATGTTTACAGGTATTGTAGAAGAAGTTGGCAAAGTAAAATCCATAAGAGAAAAAAGCGGCGGTTTAAGCTTATTAATAGAAGCAACACATATTTTGGATGATCTAAAAATGGGTGATTCTATTGCTGTAAACGGAGCTTGTCTGACATGTACAAAACTTGAACAAAAAGGTTTCTGGGCTGATGTATCAAAAGAAACGCTGGATAAGACAAACTTAAAATATGCAAGTGTTGGTGAGTATTTAAACCTGGAGAGGGCTTTAAAGCTCTCAGATAGACTATCCGGTCATATTGTGCTTGGGCATGTGGATTGTACGGCAAATTTATTATCCATAAAAAATACAGGGGATTTTTACATTTTGAGGGTCCAATTGTCAAAAGATATAAATAACTATGTAATTTTAAAAGGCTCTGTATGTGTTGACGGCATGAGTCTTACCGTTTCAAATTTAACAGAAAATTATTTTGAGGTTGCAGTGATTCCGCATACATTTGAGAATACAACATTGAAATTTAGAAAACCAGCATATAAATTAAACATTGAGGCTGATTATTTTGGAAAATTTATAGAAAAGTATCTTAAGAATTTAAAAGAGGTGAAGTGATTATGGAAACAAAAACTGATGTTTTTGATACAACGCTTAAATCTATCAAATACGAAGATAATAAAAATCTTCCTGCAAGCTTAAAAAGTGCATTTTGTACCACACAGGAAGCAATAGAAGAAATAAAATCAGGCAGGATGATAATCCTTGTGGACGATGAAGACAGAGAAAATGAAGGTGATTTGGTCATAGCTGCTCAATTTGCTACGCCTGAAGCTATAAATTTTATGGCAAAATATGCTCGTGGTCTTATTTGTTTTCCTGCTGAAAAACAAATTTTGGATAGATTGGGTCTGGACTTGATGGTAGAAAGCGAAGATCCATTCAGGACAGCTTTTACTGTTTCAATTGATGCAAAACATGGTACCACTACAGGCATCTCTGCAGCGGATAGATCACTTACCATCCAGACAGCAATAAAACCAGATGCAAAACCAGAAGATTTTGTTAAGCCCGGTCATGTATTTCCGCTTATTGCAAAAAAAGGTGGTGTATTGGTGAGGGCAGGCCACACAGAAGGTAGTGTGGATTTGGCCAAAATGGCAGGTCTGATCCCGGCTGCTGTGATTTGTGAGATTATGAATGAAGATGGCACTATGGCACGTACTGAGCAGTTAATTGAGTTTGCAAAACAGCATAATATTAAAATTGCTACAATTGCAGACATTATCGAATATAGGATGCGCACAGAAAAACTCATAAAAAGGCAGGCAAGCGCGCATTTACCTACAAAATATGGAGATTTTGAAATTATTGTTTATACTAATTCTATAGATAATTATGAGCATGTGGCTCTCGTAAAAGGTCACATAAGTCCCGATGAACCTGTGCTTGTTAGGGTTCATTCTTCATGCTTAACTGGCGATATTTTGGGATCCTTAAGGTGTGATTGCGGTGACCAATTGCATACTGCTATGAAAATGGTAGAAAAAGCAGGTAAAGGCGTAGTGCTATACATGCAGCAAGAAGGCAGAGGTATAGGTTTATCAAACAAAATTAAAGCCTATAAGCTTCAAGATGAAGGATACGATACAGTTGAAGCAAATGAAAAGTTAGGTTTTAAAGCGGACTTGAGAAACTATGGCATAGGCGCGCAAATGCTTGTAGATTTAGGTGTTAGAAAAATGAGGCTTATGACCAATAACCCTAAAAAAATCGTAGCTTTAAAAGGCTATGGTCTGGAAGTAGTAGAAAGAGTGCCGATAGAAATTGAGCCAAATGATGTTAATAAATGCTACCTGTCTGTTAAAAAAACTAAAATGGGACACATGTTAAATAAAGTTTAGGGAGTTATGTATGAATTATGTTGAAGGTTTGCTTAGTGCAAAAAATAAAAAAATAGCAATCATAGTTAGTAGGTTTAATAGTTTTATATCTGATAAATTGCTTGAGGGTGCAATTGATGCAATTTTGCGTGAAGGTGGTAGCAAAGACAATTTAACCATTTATAAAGTACCAGGAGCATTTGAAATACCTATTTTGCTATCAAAAATTGTAGAAAAAGATTTTGATGGTATATTATGCCTTGGCGCAATTATTAGAGGAGCTACACCTCATTTTGATTTTATTGCACAGGAGACTACAAAAGGTATAGCTCAAATAGCTCAAAAAGCCAAAATGCCAATATCTTACGGTGTGTTGACAACAGACACAATCGATCAGGCAATTGAGCGCGCTGGTACAAAAATGGGCAATAAAGGCTTTGATGCTGCATTGTCTTTGCTTGAAATGATTAATCTTTTTGAAGCAATATAATAAATTATGTCAAGGCGGACAATAAGAAGCGAAGCAATGAAATTCTTATATGCAAAAACTCTCAATGATTCATTTGCATTCTCTGATTTTTTGTGTAATTTAACAAAAATTAAAAAAGACTTGGAAAAAGAAGAGCTGGGTATGCTTGTAGATGGTATATTGAAAGTTGAAGAAAAACTTGAAGAATACATAAAAAATTGTTCAAAAGAGTATGAAAAACTCAATCAGCTTGATAAAAGCATACTCAAAGTTGGAGCATTTGAGTTATTATACACCAATTTGCCAAAAAGCATTGTTATAAACGAAGCTGTAGAAATTGCAAAAGAATACGGTGATGATGTATCTAAAGCCATTGTAAACGCAATACTTGACTGCATAGGAGAAAAATATGAAAGATAGGCTGATTGTAGCTTTGGATGTTGATACATTTGAAGATGCATGTATGATTGTTGATGAGCTTAGCGATGAAGTTTCTATTTACAAAATAGGGCTTGCGCCGTTTATAGGCTATGGTTTTAAGATTATTGATTATTTAAAATCAAAAGATAAAAAGTTTTTTTTAGATCTAAAATTTTTTGATATACCAAACACAGTTGAGCTGGCTGTTTATCAGGCTTGTGCGATGGGCGCATCCATGCTTACATTACATACAATAGGTGCAAAATCAATGATAGAAGCAGCGATTAATGGCAAAAAACGCTATGAAGATAAATTTAGCAAATCTGGCGCATTGCTACTTGGTGTTACAATTTTAACAAGCATGGATCAAGAAAGTCTAACAAATGGTATGTTTATAGAAAAGCCAATTGAAGAGGTAATTTTTAGTTTGGCTAAAAATGCTTATGAAGTGGGTCTTAGAGGTTTTGTTGCTTCACCTTTTGAGGCTAAACTTTTAAAAGATAAGCTTGGTGATGATATTGTGGTAGTTACACCTGGCATTAGAATGGATAACTCAAAAGATGATCAAAAACGTGCAAGCACACCAAGGTTTGCTATAGAAAACAAAGCAGACTATATAGTGGTTGGAAGACCAATTATAAAAGCCAAAAACCCAAAACAGGCAGCGATTGATTGTATTAAAAATATGAAAGGAGAAGATTAAATGTTAACACAAGAAGAAGCCTTAGATATCTACAAAAAATGTGGTGCTTATTTAGAAGGTCACTTTAAGCTAACAAGCGGTTTGCATAGCAAGTATTATTTGCAATCTGCGCTTGTGCTTCAATATCCAGATTATGCAGAAAGACTATGCTCGTCTATTGCAGAGCATTTTAAAGACGCCAAAATAGATGTAGTTATTGGTCCTGCTATGGGGGCAATTTTGGTTTCATATGAAGTGGCGCGACATTTAGGTGCCAGAAGTGTTTTTGCAGAACGCGTTGATAATGTACTAACACTAAAGCGTAATTTTTTTATAGAAAAAAACGAAAGGGTACTTGTTGTAGAAGATGTGGTTACTACTGGAAAAAGCGTTTACGAAACAATTGAGGTTACATTGCAGTATTCCAACAATATAGTTGGTATAGGTGCGCTTGTTGATAGAGGCGGAGGTTTTAACACAGAACTGGATTACTTTCCGCTAATAAGGCTCAATATTGTAAATTACGAACCTGAAAATTGCCCATTGTGCAAAGAAAATATACCACTTGTAAAACCAGGCAGTAGAAAAATATAAAGGAGGTGCTTTATGCAACTTACCTATTTAGGCCATGCGGCAGTTATGGCAAAAGGAAGCGTTTCTATCATTATTGACCCTTTTTTAACAGGTAATCCGCAGGCAACTATTAAACCAGGCGATGTGAAAGTAGACTACATTTTGCTTACACATGGTCATGGAGATCACATAGGCGATGCACTTGAAATTGCAAAAGCAAATTCAGCTACAATTATTGCGCCATTTGAGCTTGCAATGTATTGCCAATCAAAAGGTGCCGCAAAAGTCCATCCCATGCACATAGGTGGTGCGCATAGGTTTAGTGATTCATTCTGGGTAAAGCTTACAATAGCACATCATGGCAGCAGTGTGATAGAAGGAGATAAAATAATCTATACAGGAAACCCATGTGGTTATGTTGTCGAGCTTGATGGTAAAAAATTTTATCATTCTGGTGATACGGGCTTGTTTTTGGATATGCAATTAATTGGCGAAAATGGTCTTGACCTTGCCATTTTACCCATTGGCGACAATTTTACAATGGGCATAGCAGATGCTGCAAAAGCAGTTGAGTTTTTAAAGCCAAAGAAAGTACTTCCTATACACTATAACACCTGGGATGTAATTAAAGCAGACCCGCAGGAATTTAAGAATGCTGTAAAGTTTCCATGTGAAGTAGTAATTTTAAAACCAAACGAAACTCTAAATCTGTAGAAATTTTGGCTACTCTTTTTGGGTAGCCAATTCTTAAGCAAACACCAAATAAGCAATGCCCACTATAATCCTATAAAAACCAAAAGCCATTAGATTGTTTGTTGAAATAAAGCGCAAGAAAGTTTTGACGCTTATGATTGCAAATATCAAAGCAGTCACAAAACTTACGCCCATGGCTAAAAAGTCACTATGTGAAATTTGAGCATGGTCTTTTAATAATGCGTATGAGCCAGCACTTAGAATCGTTGGAATCGCAAGTAAAAATGAAAATTCCACAGATGTTTTTCTGTCCATACCAAGCAAAATACCGCCCACAATAGTTGCGCCAGATCTTGATACGCCAGGTATAAAGGCAAGAGCCTGGATAAAGCCAAGCAAAATGGCTTTTTTTGTACTAAGATCATCTATTTTGTAAATAGTAGGTTTCTTTTTGGATAATTCAACGGCTATAATTATAATGCCGCCTATAATTAAAGAAATTACGGTAATTTTATCATTGTACAATAAATAGTGTTTTACAGGTTTGTATACAATCAATCCTAAAATGCCTGTAGGTATAAATGCGTAAATTACCTTTTTGAGTGTTTTTATGTCCACCAAAAGTCTTT
Source organism: Desulfurella sp. (assembly GCF_023256235.1). Taxonomy (NCBI): domain Bacteria; kingdom Pseudomonadati; phylum Campylobacterota; class Desulfurellia; order Desulfurellales; family Desulfurellaceae; genus Desulfurella; species Desulfurella sp. Next base: position 81,524 of record NZ_JAGDWY010000089.1, on the reverse strand, counting down.
TTGCGTAAAGAATAAGCACAGCAAAAACAGCGCCAAGCTGCATAACAATTTCGTATATTTTGATAAAATCACTTGAAGGTATGCCCAGTAGCTTGCCCACCAGAGTGAGGTTTCCAGCAGCAGACACAGGCAAAAATTCCAATACGCCTTCTACAATACCCAGAATAATAGCATGAAAAATACTCATAACGGTAAGGATTTTACATATTGCTTTGTAGTTTGTCAATTTTATTTTTGAACTTGACTTTTTTGCAGAGATTAAATATACTAAAATAAAAAGGAGGTTACCTTTGGAATCAAAAAAGAC
>NZ_JAGDWY010000089.1:78782-81207 GCF_023256235.1 Desulfurella sp. | reverse complement strand
AGCACATAGAGAGGTTCTCCATGCTCAAAAAAGAATAGAAGAACAGGAGGAGGATTTATGAATTCTCCTCTTTTAAAAAACCGTATGATAGTATTGGTACCAACAATAATTATTAATTATCTCTACCTTAAATGGTAGAGATAATTACTAGTAAATAATTTTCACCCGGGGTGTTATATTGTTGGTAAACATAATTTTTACTTGTAAATACCGGGTATTTACAAGTAAATCCTTGTAAAAAATCAATTTTGAATGAAATCTCAGAATTAACGAGGAAAATATTGATCTTAAACTACGAAAAATAGGCCTATAAAAGGAAAATTTCTACAAAACAGAAATATAACTAAGTTAATTAGATAATAACTAAATATACTAAAATAAAAAGGAGGTTATCCCTTGGGATCAAAAAAGACGTGTTATATTGTGATTTTAATATTAATACTATGTATTGTAGGTGTGTATTTTTACGGAACTATTAAACTAAATTCATTTAAAAAGGCTCAGGAGCTGGCGTTTTCAAACAAAATTGCCCAGATGAATGCTAATTTTGAAGCTTCACAAAAAGCAAAAACTGATTCACTTATGAAAAGTGTAGCAGTACCCCTTAGTTATTTTGTAAAAAATGCCATTGAGTCAAACAATAATCAGATAATTAATGAATGCTTTAATGAGCTTGTAAGACAAAAAGGTTTCAAAGACATTAACCTGGTAAGAGATGGTAAGATAACTGTTGGTACAAATAAGAAATTTGAAGGTGAAAATTTTGACAAAATTTACCCGGAAGACTTTGCAAAGTACAAAGAAATTACTATAAAGCAACTTCAACCCGGTCTGTCTTATCTTATAGTGCCCATCATGAGTACAAACTCTCAGTTGGGTTTTGTAGTTGTAACATTTGGTGAGTGATTTTCTAAATAAATTTTTATATTTCGAGGTGTTTCATGGCTATTGCGCAAAAAGGCGACAAGGTATTAGTACATTATGTAGGAAAATTAGATGATGGTAGTGTTTTTGACTCATCTATTGAATCAAGCCCGTTGGAGTTTATAATAGGTGATGGGACTATAATACCGGGTTTTGAAGAAGCTGTAATAGGTTTAGAAGAAGGGCAAAAAAAATCATTTACACTAAAACCTGAAGAAGCTTATGGGCCATACTACAATGAGCGTGTTATTGTAATTAACAAATCTCAACTACCTCCTGACCTAGATCCTCAAATTGGAGATAGACTTCAAGGTCAACAGCCTGATGGCAGTGTAGTGCTATTTAGCGTAATTGACAAAAACGAAGAAGAGCTAACACTTGACGGTAATCATCCCTTGGCTGGCAAAAACCTTAATTTTGAAATTGAACTTGTAAAAATAGAAGCAGAATCTTAATTAAATTTGAAAGCTATATCATTTTTTTCAGGTGGTAAAGATGGTCTCTTTGCCACCTATCTGGCTCAAGTAAACGATATATACGTCAGATATTTTTTGTTGCTAAATACTACAATAGGTTTATCTGTGCATTATGAAAACTTAAATGCTCTAAAACTTTTAGCGCAATCATGCAAAAAAGAACTTTTAATATTTGATATGAAAAATGGTCAGGAACAATTTGTAGAATTTTTAAAAGCACTTGATATTGATATGATTATAAGTGGAGATATTTACCTGGAGTCTCACTACGATTGGTTAAAAGAACTTGCTAAAAGATCAAATAAAGAGTTTTTAGAACCACTATGGAAACAAGACAGTAAAATTTTAGTCAAGAAAATGCTGGATTGCGGATTTAAATACAGCATAATTGCTTGTGATAAATTTAAGCTTGATAAAAAGTATTTAGGATACTCTTTTGAAACAGAAGACGATTTAGATAGATTTTTAAGCGAAAATCCGCACATTGACCCAGCAGGCGAAGCTGGTGAATTTCATACAATTGTGACATATTGTCCTTTGTATAATAGAAGTTTTAAATTAAAAGCAGATTTTATAAAAGATTCTGAAAAATATTACTATTTACAGTGTAGTTTAGAATAATTTCAGTATTTTCTATCGAAAAATATACTTTTTGAGCCAACATACAAAGGTACACCATAAACTGCAACAGCACCTTTTATAACACCGGTTTCAATGGCAGCTTTTCCAAGTGATAGCATTATTCTATTATCGATACCCAAAATACTTGCAAGCTTTACTAAAGAACCAAGCGCAATACCACAATCGGTTATGGTTAAGGCGCAAAATGCACCGTTTTTTTTGCACAAATCACAGGTTTCAAACCCACAAAAACCGCAATTATAATTGTGGTAATAATCTTTTGCACCTACAAATATTATTTGTTTTATGTTTTGACATGTAATTGAATCTCTTTTGTAAAAGCTAAAATTAGTGCGCTCAGAAATTTTCACCATTTCATCAAGTATAAGTTTAATTTTCTCTTG
>NZ_JAGDWY010000089.1:53095-78772 GCF_023256235.1 Desulfurella sp. | reverse complement strand
GTTAAATTAACAACAATTATATCATCTTTGCCACCAGCTTTTGGCGCAGTTATAGCACTATTAATCAAAAGCTCAATACTGCAATCAAGCATTTTTATATATCCATTTATAAACTAACTTTTCCTATACCCTTTTGTCAAACAAACTCCCTATTACGTTGGATTTTGGCACTGTGTCGTTTTTTTGAATTCGAGTATTTAGCTTGTCTTGGGCATTTTGCTGCATTTTCAACAGGTTGCTTACTTGGGTTTTATTTGCATCAATAGCTTTTCTTAAAACATCTATGCCTATTTGAGTATTTGCATTTACCTCCATACTTTGCCTCCTTACAATGCAAATTTTAAAATACTTGCAATTTTTTCTGTATTGTAATCATTTAAACCCCATTTTTTAGCAAGAGAAATAGCATTTTGTGCAATAGCTTCAATGTCAGCTTCGGATAATTTAACATCTTTTAGTTTTGTTGGTGCTCCAATTGCTTTAAAATAGGTTTCTAGTTCTTCTATTGCTTTTTCCGGCGATTTTACAGCAAACACCTCTTTACCAAAACGCTCAAGCCTATTGTTTAAAGTGTCTTTATTATACTTAAGCCAGGCAGGAAAAACAATAGATAGGCTTTGACCATGAGCTATATCAAAAAGCGCAGATAAAGAGTGGCCAATCATATGGTTTGGAAATGCGTATTCACCAATACCTGCTGTGGTTAAGCCGTTTAAAGCAAGTGTGGCAGACCACATGAAATTTGCCCTTGCGTCATAGTTTGTCGGTTCTTTTAAGATTTCTTTTGTTGATGAAATAATTGTTTTTACAAGTGTTTCAACAAAACCATCCTGAATTGGTGTATTTGGATATTTTTTTGTAAAATAGCCTTCAAGTAAATGTACAATAGCATCAACACTGCCATTTGCCACCTGGTCTTTTGGTACCGTGTATGTATTTGTTGGGTCCAGTATGGAAACCTTTGGAAACAAACAATCGCTTCTTATATTAAATTTTTGCTTCGTTTTTTCATTTGTTATAACAGCGCCTGAGTTCATCTCCGAAGCAGTAGCTGCAAGTGTTAAAACTGTATAAATCGGCAAAGCTTGTTTGATTTGGGCTTTATCAATGAAAAAATCCCAAACATCACCATCGTAATAAAAACCTGCTGCTATAGCTTTAGCGCTATCTATAACGCTACCGCCACCAACGGCCAATATAGCTTCCACCTGCTCTTTTTTGGCAAATTCAATTGCTTCATAAACAAATGAAAGCACCGGGTTAGGTTTTATGCCTGATTTTTCAACAAATGATACGTTGTATTTATTTAGCGATTCTACAACTTTATCGTATATTCCATTTTTCTTTATACTCCCACCACCATACAATAATAAGCATTTTTTATCTTTTATATACTTACCTATTTTTTTAGTTTGATCTTCGCCAAAAACAATCTGTGTTGGATTGTAGAAAATAAATCCTTTCATTTGCACCCCCTTGTTTTAAAAGTAAGTAAAGCAATCACATTACTAAAATATACTAACACTCTTATAAGTCAAGTATTTAAAACCTATATTATTTGACACAAAGATTTTTTAAGTTATAATTTTAACAAAATTGTATTTTTTGAAGGAGTTGAAAGTATGCGAAGAAGCGATATTATGTTAAAGGGACCAGAAAGGGCACCACATAGATCTTTGTTTAAAGCAGATGGCTTTACCGATGAAGAACTTTCAAGACCAATTATTGCTATTGCCAATTCTTCAAACGATATAGTGCCTGGTCATGTGCACCTAAAAACGCTTGTTGAAGCTGTTAAAGCAGGTATATATATGGCAGGTGGAACACCCATTGAATTTAACACCATAGGTGTAGATGACGGTATTGCAATGGGTCATTTAGGGATGCACTATTCTTTGCCATCAAGGGAAAATATAGCAGATGCTGTAGAAATTATGGTAAATGCGCATCCAGTTGATGGACTTGTTATACTTCCTGCATGTGATAAAATTGTACCTGGCATGATGATGGCAGCAGCCAGGGTTAATATACCAACAATTATGATATCCGGTGGTCCAATGCTTGCCGGTAAATACCAGGGTAAAGATATAGATTTAGCACAGGCTTTTGAAGCTGTAGGAAAATACATTTCTGGCAGCATAAACGAAGAAGAGTTATTAGAAATAGAAAATATAGCATGTCCTTCATGTGGGTCTTGTTCTGGTATGTATTCTGCAAATTCTATAAATTGCTTAAGCGAGGCTTTAGGTTTGAGTTTGCCTGGAAACGGTACAATACCTGCTGTGTATGCAGCACGTGTAAGACTTGCAAAGCTTGCAGGTGCTAAGATTGTTGAACTAGTGGAAAAAAATATAAAACCAAGGGATATAATAACAATTGATAGCATAAAAAATGCAATTGCAGTAGATATGGCAATGGGATGTTCTACAAACACTGTGCTTCATTTGCTTGCCATTGCTCAAGAAGCAAATATAGAGCTTTCTCTTGATATATTCAATGAAATAAGCGATAAAACACCCGATTTGTGTTCATTTAGTCCAGTTGGGCCATACCACTTAGAAGATCTTGACAATGCAGGTGGTGTGATGGCTATTATGAGTAGACTAGACAGCATTGGTTTAATAAAAAGAGACTGCATTACTGTAACAGGCGCTACAATTTATGACTCCTACAAAAACGCAAAGGTTAAAAATAATAATATTATTAGACCAGTTGATAAGCCTTATTATCCAAAAGGAGGATTATCAATACTAAAAGGTAACCTGGCACCATTTGGTGCAGTACTAAAGCAATCTGGTGTATCTGCAAAAATGGACCATTTTGTCGGGAAAGCCAGAGTCTTTGATAGTGAAGAAGAAGCAACAAAGGCAATATTTAACAAACAAATCAAAGAAGGCGATTGTGTTGTTATTCGATATGAAGGTCCAGCGGGTGGTCCAGGTATGAAAGAAATGCTTCAGCCAACAAGCGCAATAGCAGGCATGGGTCTTGATACAAAAGTAGCTTTAATTACCGATGGCAGGTTTTCCGGTGCAACAAGAGGTTTATCTATAGGCCATATATCACCTGAGGCTGCAAAAGGGGGACTTATTGGTTTGATAGAAGAAAATGATTTAATAGAAATTAATGTACCAGAAAAGACAATTAATTTACTTGTTGAACAAAGTGTAATTGAAGAAAGAAAAAAACATTTTAAGCCAAAGCCACCCAAAATTACAACGGGTTATTTGGCCCGTTATGCAAGGCTTGTCCAGGATGCACATTTAGGAGCAGTGTTGAGGTAGCTTATGGAAAAGTATAATCCAAGTGTTATTGAAAAAAAATGGCAGGAAATCTGGGATAAGTTAAACTTAAATAAAGCTGTAGATTTTGATGAAAAACCAAAATACTATTGTTTGGAAATGTTTCCCTACCCATCTGGTAAAATTCATATGGGACATGTTAGAAATTATACAATTGGCGATGTTATAGCTCGTTTTAAGCGTTATACAGGCTACAATGTATTACATCCAATAGGCTTTGATGCATTTGGTTTGCCTGCAGAAAACGCAGCAATTAATGCAAAGATTCATCCTGCAAAATGGACTTACGCAAATATGGATTATATGCTCAGTCAATTGCAAAAACTTGGCTTTTCTTATGATAAAGACAGAATAATTGCTACATGTGATCCAAAATACTATAAATGGGAACAAAAGATATTTATAGAAATGTTTAAACGCGGTATGGCATATAGAAAGGAATCAGAAGTTAATTTCTGTCCACACTGTCAGACAGTGCTTGCAAACGAGCAGGTAGAAGATGGCAGGTGCTGGAGATGCGATAGCGAAGTTGTTAAAAAAACTATCTTTAGCTGGTATTTTAAAATTACAGATTATGCAGATGAATTGTTAGAAGATATTAAATTATTAGAAGATGGATGGCCAAATAGAGTTTTAAGCCAACAGATAAACTGGATAGGAAAAAGTGAAGGTGCCTTTATCAAATTCAAGTTTGAAAAATCAGATGAGTACCTGGAAGTTTTTACAACAAGACCTGATACATTGTTTGGTGTAACATTCGTTAGTATATCGCCAAAACACCCAAAGGTAAAAGAGTTTGTGAAGGATAGAAATGTATTGGATTATGTTGAAAAGATGATCGTTGATCTGGATATTAAAAAAGATTATGGTAAAGAAAAAGATGGTATATACAGTGGTATTAATCTAATTAATCCTGTCAATAATGAAATTGTGCCACTTTATATTGCAAATTTTGTTTTAATGGAATATGGTACAGGCGTTGTAATGGGCGTTCCAGCGCACGATCAAAGGGATTTTGAGTTTGCAACAAAGTTTAATATACCTAAAAAGATTGTAATTTACCGTGAAGATTTAAGCAATGATGTAGAGACGTGGAAAAGCAGCTTTGTTGATAGTGGATTTCTTGTTAATTCAGGAGAGTTTAATGGTTTGCAAAATGAACTAGCAAAAGAAAAAATTGTCGAGTACCTTACAAGCAAAAACCTGGCAAGAAAAGCTTTTCAATATAAATTAAGAGACTGGAATGTATCGCGTCAGCGCTATTGGGGTGCGCCAATTCCTATTATTTATTGTCCAAATTGTGGTGTAGTGCCAGAAAGCATAGAAAATTTGCCTGTGGAGTTGCCTGAAAATGTAGAAATAACTGGCTTTGGTGGGTCGCCTTTATCAAAGGTCGAAAGCTTTGTTAATACTACCTGTCCAATATGCGGTGCAAAAGCAAAAAGAGAAACAGATACTTTTGATACATTTGTAGAATCAAGCTGGTATTTTTTGAGGTATTGTTCTCCTGATTACGATAAAGATATATTTGACAAGCAAAAAGTTAAATACTGGATGGATGTGGATCAATACATTGGCGGCATTGAGCATGCTGTAATGCATTTACTGTATGCAAGGTACTTTACAAAGGTATTAAGGGACCTTGGCTATTTGGACTCAAGCGAGCCATTTAAGCGTTTGCTAACACAGGGGATGGTTATAAAAGATGGCGCTAAAATGAGCAAATCCAAAGGCAACGTGGTAGATCCAGATGATATTGTTAACACTTATGGTGCGGATACTGCCAGGTTATTTATACTGTTTGCAGCACCTGTGGATAAAGATTTGGAATGGTCAGATGAAGGTATCGAAGGTTCATTTAGATTTTTAAATAGACTTTATAGACTTATTGCAAATTATGCTTACAAAGTCAAAGATGCACCTTTGCAAGCTTCGATTACGCCTCGCATTAAAGAACTTCTATATGAGATAAACTCTTGCGTGCAAAAAGTTACAAACGACATTGAAAACTATCATTTTAACACAGCAATTGCTAAATTGATGGAATTTGTAAACTTTTTATATAGTTTTAACCCTGAAGAAGATGAACTTGGCTACTTCAAGGAAGCACTTGAAAAATTAACCATAATGGCTAGCCCTTTTGTGCCTCATTTAGCTTGCGAGCTTTGGGAAATGTTGGGTCATGATGAAATTGTATTTTCTCAAAGCTGGCCTAAAGTTGAGCTTGAATATGCAACCAAAGATACAGTTAAAATTGCAATTACAATAAATGGAAAACTCAGAGATACAATTGAAGCCACTAAAGATGCGGATCAAAAAGAAGTTGAAAAGCTTGCGCTAAACTCAGAAAAAGTAAAAAAACACCTTGAAGGCAAAGAAATCAAAAAGTATGTTTATGTAAAAAATAAAATCCTTAACATCATTGTATGAATAACAGGCAAATTTTTGTAATAAAAAACTTTTTCAATATAGCATTTTTTATTATTATTGTTTCTTTTATTGCATCATCGTGTGGCTACCGTTTGGCCACACACTCATCTATAATTGGTAATATAAAAACTGTATATGTTGAAACACCAAAGAATTCTACATCAAATCCAGATATTGCTCTATATTTAAAAAAATCCATAATTAATGAATTAATTGCACATAATATTAAGGTTGTAGATCAAAAACTACATGCCCAGGGTTATTTGGAAACAGATATAACAAGTTATTCGGTTGATCCATCTCTTTTTAATAGCGAAGGGTTGCCCATAGTTTATAGGTGCATGATAACAATAAGTTTGACACTAAAAGATAGAGACGGAAAAGCTTTGATTTTGAATAAATTATTGACAAGTTTCGCAGATTTTAAAGCAAACAATAGAGAAATTGCACTTCAAATAGCAAAAAACTCTGTGCAACAAAAGGTTTTGGATCAACTTGCAGTATTAGTTAGAGAAGATTTATTTATTAATTTTTAATGCCCAAACAAGTATTGGCCGTTTTTTTTGCACTTTATCTAATAGCAAATCTTTTTAATTTAGGTAAGCTGGATTTTAGTTATAAAGAAGCTAAAAATGCTATAATAAGTTTGCAGATGAACAAAAGTGGTAATTATAAATGGCAAACAATATTGGGTAGGCCTTACTTCAAAAAACCTCCGCTTGGTTCTTATTACACGAGTATTTTTTTTAAAATATTTGGTGAAAATCAGTGGCAGGCAAGATTTGGTCAGTTTGTCTTTGTAATTTTAACCGCACTTTTGCCATTTATTTTAAAAAATGAGTTTGAAGGTATAGATCCATTTTACTTTGCATCTATTTATTTAACCACTATAATTGTATTATTATCAATCAATACTTACTCTTTGTATCCAAGCGCTGTGTTTTTTTTATTTATGGCTTTTATAAAAGTATATTTCAGACAAAAAAATTTTGCAATATGGCTGATATTGGCTTTTTTAACATTGGGTTTAAGCGCGATTTTTTTGTTTTATTCTATTTTGCTTTGCTTTGCTGTTTTAGAAAAAAATAAAGAACTAATAAGCATAAAAGAACATCTGGTAGCTCTTGTTTTAATATTATTTTTAAGCCTTTTTGGTATAGCTTTGTATGGTTTAAATATAACCAGTATTCACTATCTTGTAGGTTCACTTTTTTTAGGATTTTTGCAATCTTTTAATTTTAAAAATTACCTGTGGCATTTGATTTCTTTTCCATTTATAGCATTTTTTTTGCTTTTGCCATGGTCAATTTTTATTAAAAATTTCTTTAGAAAATACGATACCAGGCTTTACAGGTTTGCATTAAATGGAAGTATTGCAGTATTTTTTTTAATGTGGATTTTGCCATTTGAGAATTATTTAATTCTGGTGCCTTTTTTTGCAAGTTTGGCATCATTTTATAAAGTAAATATAGATAGTTTTTATCTCAAATTAGCAACGATTTTTTTTATAATGCTTACTGGCGCTGCAGTTTTGTTTGGTTATTTATTTGCTAAAGACTCAAACTATTTATTTTTATTATTTTTTAGCATTTTTATAGCTGTATTTTTGTATAAACAATCTAAAAAATACGCAATTAGTCAATATATATATATTGTTGTTTTTTTGATTTGTGCAAAGGCAGCCTACAGCATGGTTTACATACCCTATGAGGCTAGCTATATGCCTGATGTTTCGGTTTATGGTAAAAAGATAGCAAGTATTATTTTGAAAAATAAAGCAAAATATGTTATGAGTAATAATGTGCATTTAGATTTATTGTATTATGTTGAAAAAGAATCAAATTTGCCAATATACATACCACAAAAATCAAAAGGTGTGCTTATAACGCAAAACAAAGAAGTGCTTAAAAAAATCTATGGCAGTGAATTTAGTCCATATGGAGTGTTTTACGTGGGAGAATATTAGATAGGAGGATAGATTATGGCATTGGATGAAAGGATTATTTCTAAGGCGATTATTGAGCGCTACAGTCAAAAACTATTATCACAGCTTGATTGCGATTGTGTTATTGTTGGCGGTGGTCCTGCAGGGTTAATTTGCGGTTATGAGCTTGCAAAAAACGGCTTTAAAGTTACACTATTTGATAAAAGATTATCTGTAGGCGGCGGTATGTGGGGTGGCGCTATGATGTTTAATGAAATAGTTGTCCAAGAAGATGTCAAAGCCATACTTGATGAGTTTGGTATAAAAACGGTTTTATATGAGCCAAACTACTATACAGCAGACTCTATAGAAGCTATTTCAACACTCATATCAAAAACAGTTAAAGCTGGCGTAAAAATATTTAATGGTATAGAAATAGAAGATGTAGTGCTAAAAAAAGTCGATGGGCAATACAGGGTAGGTGGCGTTGTAATAAACTGGACTACCGTTAATATGGCGAGTTTGCCAGTTGACCCCATAGTTGTTAGCGCAAGCTTTACAGTAGATGCCACGGGCCACGATGCACATTTAGCTCAAACACTTGTTAGAAAAGCTGGTGTAAAGCTAAATACAGATTCAGGCGATGTGCCTGGTGAAAAACCCATGTGGGCAGATGTTGGAGAACAAGATACAGTTAACCATACAAAAGAAATATACAATGGTCTTTATGTGTGCGGTATGGCTGCAAATGCTTGCTCTGGTGCTCACAGAATGGGTCCTATATTTGGCGGTATGCTAAACTCTGGTAAAAAATGCGCTTCTTTAATATTGGAAAAGTGGGGCAAAAAATGATAGTTGACGATAGTATTTTTAGAGAATATGATATCAGAGGCATAGTAGGTGAAAACTTAGATGAGCAGTTTGCTTGCACACTTGGGCAGGCATTTGCAGCGCATCTAAAAAAAGCTTTTAAAAAAGAAGACTTAACAGTTAGTATTGGTTATGATGCAAGGCTTAGCTCAAAAAAATTATTTAATGCTTTGTGCTATGGGCTTAATTACAGGGGAGTAAAAGTTATAGATATAGGCCTTGTTGCTACGCCTGTTGCGTATTTTTCGCTGTTTAATTTGCATGTTGATGGCGGTATAATGATAACTGCCTCCCACAACCCACCCCAGTATAACGGCTTTAAATTAAGTGTTGGCAAAAATACTATTTTTGGTGAAGAAATTCAAACTATAAAAGAAATTATGAAATCTATCGATGCCATTGAAATAGGAAAGCCCGAATTTAGCACATACGATATAATAAAAGATTATACAACATACATGTTGAACAAATTTAGACAATTAAAAGAATTGCCAAATAAGCCGAAAGTTGTGTTAGATGCAGGTAATGGTACAGGTGGTTTTATAGCTTACCCCATACTTAAAGAATTGGATTTTGATGTTATTGGCCTTTTTATTGAACCAGACGGTACGTTTCCAAATCATCACCCAGATCCAACTGTTGAGGAAAATCTTAAAGAACTTAAAAAAACATTAAAAGATAATTCTTTTGATATTGGCATTGGCTTTGATGGAGATGCTGATAGAATAGGTGTTATATTAAAAAATGAAGAAACTATGTATGGAGACCAACTATTGTTGCTTTTTGCCCAGCATATTTTAAAAGAACACAAGGGTGCAACAATTATTGGCGAAGTTAAATGTTCTCAAGTGCTATATGACAAAATTGAGCAAGCAGGTGGAAAAGCTATTATGTGGAAAGCAGGTCACTCTTTAATTAAAGCAAAAATGAAAGAAGAAAAAGCTTTGCTTGGCGGTGAAATGAGTGGGCATATATTTTTTGCCGATAGGTATTTTGGTTATGATGATGCAATATATGTATCATTGAGATTGCTTGAGATTTTAGCAAAAGAACGCATAGATTTACAAAAATGGAAAAATGATTTGCCAAAAACATTTAATACGCCAGAAATAAGAATAGACTGCCCAGAAGACAAAAAGGTACTTGTTACGAAAGAAATTGAAGATTACTACATAAAAAACAAAGAAAAATATGCTATAACAAATATAATAACAATTGATGGTATAAGGTTCAATACAAAAAACGGCTGGGGGCTTGTGCGCTCAAGCAATACGCAACCCGCACTTGTATTGAGATTTGAAGCAAATAGTCCAGAAAATTTAGAAAAACTAAAAAATGATACGCTAAATATTGTTAAAAAGACAATTGAATCCGTCTAAATGTTAAAAAAACAGGATATTACATATTATATTGGCTGGCTTACGCTGGCTTTTTTAGGTATATCAATAATATCTGGTGTAATGCTGCTTTACAGGTATGATCCTACAACATTTAAAACTGCACAGGATAGTCTATTTTTGATTGAAGATGCTTATAGGTATGGATGGTTGATCCGGTCAGCCCATTTTTACTCAAGTGAGCTTTTTTTCATTTTTCTAATAATTCATACGATATGGCATGTGCAGATAGATGATTATGTAGGTAAAAAATACATATACTGGTTTGCTTTGAGTGCAATACTTCTGGTATCTTTTTTTGAAATGTTTACTGGCTTTGTGTTGAGAGCCAACAATGAAAGTGATTCTGCTTCACTTATTATGCAGCATATTATTTTATCTGTGCCTTTTTTAGGTCAGTATATTGCCAGTTTATTTTATTCTCAGCAGTATCCTTCTTTGTACTTTTATTTTTACCATATTAGTATATTGCCTATTATACTTATCTTACTTAACTATTACCATATAAAGCGCATGTTTACAAACTTTGAAAATACACTAATAGCTTTTTTTGTAACTGTTTTGCTAAGTGCTTTGCTACCTATCAGTGCTCCTTTTGATATAGTATCAAGCGCGAAAAGGCCAATTATATGGGGCCCATGGTTTTTTTGGCCAATCCAGGAAAGTTTGATATATATAGCTCCTTTTATTGCGGGTATAATACTTCCTTTTTTTGGTTTACTGTCTTTTGCTTTATTGCCAACTCAAAAAGGCCCTATTTTGAAGCGTTTATTTTTATTTGGTTTTGTTTTGTATTTTGTTATGATTTTTTATATAATGATTTTTAGACAATGAAAAAAACAATAGTAATACTTGTTGTGTTGACTATAGCGGTTTTATTTATAGCAGTATACAGGCAAACTCAAAAACCACACGTAAACCCCCAAAAAGAATCTTGTTTTGTATGTCATAAAGATATCCATATGGATACAGCCCACCCTGTTGACCAGATAGGATGCGTTGTGTGCCATGGCGGTAATCCTTATACAACAAATGAAGCCCAAGCACACAAAGGTTTGATTAAAAATCCAGCCGATTTAAGGTATGCTGCCGAAACCTGCGGTAAGTGTCATAAAGAAAAGGTTGAAGAAGTAGAGACTTCCCTTATGGCAACAAATAGGGGTATAATTTCTGCAGTTTTACATAAATTTGGCTACACGGATAAGCTTTCAAGTGATGTCACCGTTAAGGATTTATATGAAGGCAAATACAAAGAAAACAAAGCTATTCAATATTATGAAAAAAATTGTGGAGCCTGTCATTTATATAAGCCATATGGACAGGGCCCAACAAAAGAAATACAAGAACGCGGTGGAGGCTGTCTTGATTGTCATGCTAAATGGGTTAAAGGAAATCCTCATGTAGAGCTAACCACGCATATAAGTGATGCAACATGCGTAAAGTGCCATAACAGATCAGGTAGAATTGGTTTATCATATTTTGGTCACTATGAAACAGAAGAATATGGCACACCATTTATGGATGGTGGTCCTTCACATTATAATATTTTAGGTAACCCAGATAGGTATTATTTAGATTTGCCACCCGATGTTCATTATACTAAAGCACATATGAGTTGTATTGATTGCCATACAATGTCTGATACAATGGGTCTTGGTTTGCATTATAAGAGTATGACGCAGCAGGCTGGCACAACTTGTAAAGACTGCCATGAACCTCATTTTGTACAAGTGCCTCCAAATTCATTGGCTTTGAAATTAGCTTTTCTTAATGGCAAAGTGCCATTAAAAGCAGGTGATTATGCAGCTATTGAAGAACGCACAGGTCAGATAATTTACAATGTTCAAAAGATTAACGGCAAAGCTATATTTTTTAGCAAAGAAACAGGTAAAGCAATACCGATTCCACTTGTAAATAATAAACCCTATCATACATTTGCCGGGCATAAAAATTTATCATGCCAGGCTTGTCATTCTGCATGGGCGCCACAGTGCTATGGTTGTCATATTGTCAATTTTGAAGGTCTAAAACAACTTAATTGGATAAAGTACAAAGACACACCTGGTGCTTATGCTGAGCTAAATAGCTATGTGCGTTTTGAAACACCTCAACTTGCTTTTGATCCACATGGGAAAGTTATGCCAGTTGAACCTGGTTGCCAGGATTTTATCACTATTTTTAATAAAGATTTTAAATTTGTTAAGCAAATTAGGGGTTTAAGCGTAGCTACAATAGATCCACACACAACACAATTACAGTCTCGAAGTTGCGAAGATTGTCATCATGATCCTCGTACAATGGGTTTTGGAACGGGTAATTTGAGCTTTAATCCATATACTAAACAGTTTAAATTTACTCCTACATTTGATGCAAAAGCAAGTGGTTTAGGCGATGTACCGCTTGATATGATAGTCAACGAGCATGGCAGGCAAATGCAAAGTTTTCCTGTAAAAGGTGAAAGAGCTTTTAATAAAGATGAGCTTGTAAAAATTTATGAAGTTGGCCAGTGTGTTGTTTGCCACAAAAGCTACAATGACCCTATATATCGTGATTTTTCAAAAAGTTACAAATTATTTTTAGAACACAAAACACCTTGCAATAAGCGATAAATTTTATTACAATTTTAAATTTACTTAGTGGAGTTGATATGGGATTATTTGAAGGTTTTTTTGTTATGGGTTTATTATCATTAATTGCAGTCGTATTGTGGATTTATGCTTTAATAGATATACTAAAAAATGATTTTAAAGACGGATTAACCAAAGTCATCTGGCTTGTTCTTGTTATCGTTTTACCTTTTTTGGGATCAATTTTGTATTTTTTTATTGGCAGAAACCAAAAGCTAAAAAATGATTAATTTTTCTTTGACAAATCAATATAAACTCATTAAACTATAAAAAGTTTATCCAATAAAGGGAGGTTTCTATGACAAAGAACGAGTTTGTAAAAGTATTGGCTAAGAAAACCAATATTTCTCAGGAAAAAGCGAAAGAATTCTTAGATGCTACTCTATCTACAATAGTGGAAACACTTAAATCTGGCGAGAGCGTTCTTTTTACAGGCTTTGGTAGTTTTTATGTATCAAATAGAGCTCAAAGAAAAGGTAGGAACCCGCAAACTGGCGAAGCAATAACCATCCCTGCTTTTAAATTGCCTGCATTTAAGGTTGGCGCTGTGTTTAAAGAAGAAGTAAATAAGAAAGAAAAACCTGCTTCTAAAGGAAAGAAAAAGTAAAAATTAATGAATTTACCTGCTGACAGCAATGTCAGTGGGTTTATTTATCAAAATCTGTATCTTTTCATTTCTATTTTTTAAAGTTTTTTTAGGCATTTGTTGACAGTTCTTGCAGTTTTGATAAAATCTGATTGTAGCTTTGGATCAATCCCAAACCTTTATAGCATAGTGCTATTTTCATAAGTAATTTTATTTTATCTTGAGTTATTTGCAGGTGTGATTCATAAAGTGATAAAGCCTTTTCGTACTCACCAAACTCGTAATACAAATCTCCAAGATTTTCTCCAATTTCGTCTTTTAAGGCAGGATTTAGACTCAATGCAGTTTCTAATGCTTCCTTGGCTTTATCATAGATTTCTTTTGACATATAAATTTTTGCAAGTGCAACATAAACAAATGGATGGTACGGAATAAGGTTTTTTGCCTGAGTAAGCAAATCATGAGCTTTATCAAAATCTTTTTTATCGATTAAAATGCTTCCCATTAAAAAAAGCGCATCACCAAAAGCTGGGTATTTTTTGTTTAGATTTTCAAGCACACTGTAGGCTTCATCAATTTTATTTTGTTTTAATAATTCAATGGCTTTATCGTATTCGGGTATAGTACCTTCGATTTTGAGCTGTTCTTTTATTACCTTTTGGCGCTCTTGCATTGTTTGCATTTGTTCTAAGTTGTTTATCATTGATAGCCACTGTATGGTGCGCTCATTGTCTGGGTCATAATCTTTTGCTCTTTCTATGAGTCTTTTTGCAGTAATAAAATCATTTCTATTTAAAATAGCATCTTTTGCAAGAATGAGATGAGAAATAATTTTGTACTTCTCAACAGCAAGCTCGTTTCTGGCTAACTCAAAATCCGGGTCAAGCTCAATGGCTTTTTCATACAATTCCACCGCATGTTTGTGAAAATATCTGTAGTTTGATAAAAGTTTTGCCTTTGCAAATATGAGTTTTGAATTGTTTTCTATATTTATTTTATCTAATATTTCAAGACCAAAGTATATATCGCCAAAATCATAGCAGTTCATCAGTAATTCAAACAATTTATCATTGTTTTTTACATTTTCTTCAAATTTTTGCAAAAAAGCATTTTTTAGTTCAAGGTATTTAATTGTTTTTTGAACAAGCTCGGTCAGGTTTTGAGTGAGAGTTTTTATTAATTCAAAGTATTTATTTGACTGTTCTAATCTTTTTTCCAGAGTTTGGTTTTCTATGTCAATTTCTTCTTTGAAATAATTGTAAAATTCTTGAAAATAGTAAAAAAATACAAATTTGGTCATTACAGGGTTGTTGTATAATTCATTATTGATTTTATTGGATTCTTCTACTTTTGATCTGATTTTTTCCATATTTTTAGTTTTTTCATATGTTTTTTGTATGTTTTGGTTTATCTTTAGAGCTTTATCTGCTTTATGAATTGCTTTATTCATTTCTAAAAGTATATTTTTTAATTTTTTTATATAGGTGGATAGGGATGGTTTCTTATTGAACTTTATTGATATAGAAGTATTTTTTTTGATTGTTTTGGCAAATTCTTCAAGTTTTTCTATTTGCGTATTTTCAATGTATGCACCACCACTTGTTGCATTTATAACCTGGATGCCTTTTGAGGTTAAAAAATTTGCAATCTCAGACATTATGGTAAGACCTGAAAATAGATTTTCATCTGTTGGCACCTTTTCTTCATAATTGCCTTTTACCCAGATTAGTTTTTCTGGAAGACCCTGAGGCAAAATAGTGCCTTTTGCGTGATGCTGGGCTTTGGTGTATGCCCAATCCTGACCAACAAATATAATAGGATTTGCACCAAGAATATAGGCAACATTTACAGCCAGGTGTGTTACAGCATTAATGGGAAACACTTCGTAGTTGGGTTTTATGTCTAGTAATTCTAAAAAGCTATTTTCTTCTGTTTTGTAAATTTTGTTTTTGAACAGTTTTGGTATTTGATAAAATATAGCTGGCTCAAATACAAAGATACTATCGTCAGCTTGAGCTTTTTTCATTAAAGGGGAGTATTTTTCAAGTGTAACCTGTTGGTAGTCAAGACCGCATATAATATCTGGTTTTATATCGTGTTGCTTTAGAATATTAATTACAGAATCAACTGCGATTACAATAAACTTATCACGATATTTTTTTATTGTTTCTATATCGTTTGATAGAGATGGACCAGATGCAACAATAAGTGTAGGTTTACCTTTGGCTTTATTTTTTAAATAATCCAGACTAAAACCCAATCCAACGTCTGATATATTTTTTACTATGTTTTCTATTATGTACTGAGATTTTAATAAAAGTGTGTTTCGGTTTAATAGTATCGGGGTATATAGCTTTTGAATAATATCATTAATTTTTTGAGATTTTGATGGTTCTAAAAGTGGGTTTGTAATGATCTGGAGATTTCCAAAGTTAAATTTTCCGACAAATAAATTAAATGTTGCAGTTATGGTATTTTCTATGTTTTCTTCGTCGCTTGCAAAGAAAAAGAAATTATCATGTACAAAACAGTCCGATACATCAACATTGTCAAGCACATATTTTAGGCCTTCTAAATCCGTTTCATAGCAAATAATTGTATTTTTTGGAAAATCTTCAATCAGGCACTTTGCAATATATCCACTTCCAAAACCAGTCAATACTACCACATCTTCGCGCCTAATTTGTGGTTTTGTATAGATTTCTACATTTGTTTGTATTGGTTTTGGCTGTATATTTTTAAGTAACTGTTTTAAGTATGTAGCTTTTTTATCAATAACCGATGCATTTTTTTCTAACATTTTAACTCCTTTATTATTTATTCTACATATTTTATTAAAAAAAACACTTTTTTCAAGTTGCTTGCAAAATTCGTAATTTTTGCTAAAAGTATATCTTATGTTAGAGATTTTGTCTGGCAATGAAGCGATAGCTCAGGCGCTTTTAGAGAGCAATGTGAGATTTGCAAGTGCTTATCCCGGAACGCCTTCAAGTGAGATTTTGCGCTATTGCCTATATTTAAAATCCAAATACAATTTGAATGCTTATATAGAGTGGTCTGTAAATGAAAAAGTAGCGTTAGAAGAAGCTCTAAGCGCTAGCTTTACTGGGATTGACTCAGCTTTTTTTTGCAAGCAGGTAGGTCTTAATGTTGCGCTTGACCCATTGATGAGCGCTTCTCTTGTAGGCACACAAGGAGCTTTTGTGGTTGTTGTAGCAGATGACCCTGGGCCTTATTCTTCACAAACCGAACAGGACTCTCGTATGTTAGCTTTTTTTGCCAAAATACCCGTTTTTGATCCTTCAGATATCAAAGAAGCCTATGATTTTTCAAAGAAAGCTATTGAGTTAAGCAGAGCTTATAGACTGCCAGTAATGCTTAGAACCACAACGCGCATATCGCATGGAAGGCAAAATATTATTGTGCAAGATAATATTGAAAATATTGTCTTGAATGCAAACTTTCAAAAAGATCCAGCAAGGTTTGCGGCAACGCCTAAACTAAGGTTTATATTGCATAAAAAATTAAATGAAAAACTATCCGATATTGCTTTAAAAAACACAATAAAGTACGATTTTTCAGGTAGTATTTTAATTGTATCAAGTGGTTTGGTCTATAGTAACCTATATGAGCTAATACAAGAATACAAACTACAAAACAAAGTTACACTTGCCAAAATAGATATGCCCTATCCTTTGCCAAATATTGATCTGTCAAGATTTGAAAAAACTATAGCAGTTGAGGAAACCTATCCATTAATAGAGTTACAGCTAAATACACAAGGCAGAAGAAACAATATTGTGCCAAAAGAAGGCGAACTCAGCATGGATGTTTGTGAACAAATTTTGTACAATATTGGTGTTTTAGATTCTTTTGTGCCAGTTAACATTGATTTTAAAGACAAACCGCCTTCTTTGTGCCCGGGTTGTGCCCATAGAAGCGCTTTTTTTGAGATAAAGCAAGTTTATAAAAATGCAATTTTTGCCGGTGATATAGGATGTTACACGCTTGGTGTAAATTTAGGCGTAACAGATACTGTTTTCTGTATGGGCGCAAGTGTATCTTTTGCTTTTGGTTTTAATAAAGCATTTAAACTCTCCGACAAAAACCAGCATGTAGTAGCAATCATTGGTGATTCAACATTTTTTCATACAGGACTGAGCGCCTTGATTGATGCAATTCATAATAACGCTGCATTTTTGCTTGTTATACTTGATAATTCTACAGTTGCCATGACAGGTAATCAAAAAACACCATCAAGTTCGTTGAGTTCTCTTGGCGAGATAGCAAAACCTATATCTATAGAAAAAATAGTTAGAAGTTTAGATATTGGTTTTTTAGAAATTGTCGATCCGTATGATTTTCAAAAAAGCATTGAGGTACTAAAATTATCAAAAGATTATATTGAAAAAAATTCTTCAATAGCTGTTATTATATTTAGACATTTATGTGTCAATACAGATGAAGGTTTAAAAAATAACCCAATTATTAAAGTTTTTGTGGATAATGATTGCAAGGGCTGTAAATTATGTATCGATGAGTTTGAGTGTCAATCGCTTATATTCAATGAAGATACCAAACAGGTGGAAATTGATAGAAAAACATGCATCGATTGTGCTCAGTGTATATATAGTTGCCCGTTTGGCTCCATAAAGGTACTAAAATGAAAATTGTTTTACTGGGAAGGGGCGGTGAAGGTGTACTTTACCTATCAAGGCTGATTATTAAATCGTTTGATGGTCAAAATATACTATCAAGCGAGATACATGGTATGGCAAAAAAAGGTGGTCTTGTAGAGGTACACTTAAAAATTGGTGATTATAAAAGCCCAATTATTGGATATAGAAAAGCTGATTTGGTTGTTTTATTAAACAACTCACTCAAAAAGCTTGCTTATTTATATTCGCAAAATATTATATTTTTGTCTGAAAAAGAACAGGAATATATTTTAAAATCCAACCCAAAAATGTTAAATATTTACATGTTTGCCAAATTAGCAAAGATATTAAATATTGATTATCAAAAAGCCATTAGTTTAATTAATAAAAATGATACAGAATTTTTTAACAAGGGGTTTAATAATGATATTCAATGAACATTTTGAGACAATGCCTCAAGAAGAGATCCAAAAACTTCAGCTTGATCGCTTAAAACAAACGCTTTCTTTAATAAAAAACTCTAACTCATCTCTTAAATCAAAGTATGATTCAATTGAACCATATGACATAAAAAGCCTTGATGACTTAAAAAAATTACCTTTTACAACAAAAGAAGAACTCAGAGAAGCCTACCCTCTAAATCATATAACCTATACAGACAAAATAGTAAGAATACATACAAGCTCAGGCACAACAGGTACGCCTGTAATAAATGCTATGAGCCAGACCGATGTGGAAAATTGGGCAGAAATTGTTGCAAGGTGTTTTTATGCAGCTGGCGTTGACAAAAAAGATAGAATCCAGATAATGCCATCTTTTGGTTTGTTTAATGGCGGGTTTGGTTTTCATTTTGGAGCTCAAAAAATTGGAGCTTTTATAATACCAATGGGTGCAGGTAGGACTCTACTCCAGCTTAAATTCATAAAAGATTTTCAAACAACTGCCATTTGCTCAATTGCTTCATACCCGCAAAGACTTATAGAAGTTGCAAACCAAAACAACTTTGATTTTTCTAAAACAAATTTACGCGTAGCCATTTTGGGAGCAGAGACATGGTCAGATGAACTTAGGGCTCGCATTGAAAGTCAGATGAGGGTTAAAACATTTGATATTATAGGCATGACGGAAACTGGTGGTGTTGGCATGGGTATTGATTGTGAGGCAAAATCTGGCATACATATATGGGAAGATCACTATATTGCAGAAATTGTAGACCCAAATACACTAAATCCCCTTGATGATGGAAAAGAAGGCGAGCTTGTTATCACAACTCTAACAAGGGAAGGTTTGCCACTAATAAGGTATCGTACAAAAGATATAACAAAAATTGTTTCAAGAGATAAGTGCGATTGCGGAAGGACACACTTAAGAGTTTCTCGACTAAAAGGACGCACGGATGATATGCTAAAAGTTAAAGGTGTTAATTTTTATCCATCTCAAATTGAACAGATTTTACTTCAGTATGAAACAATTGGCCCATATTATCAAATTGTGCTTGAAAATACAAAAGGTAAAGATGAGATTACAATAATTTTAGAAAAAACAAATGGTTTTTCATCTGAAGCAAGAAATAGGCTGGAAAACGCTCTCTATGATTTATTGGGTTTTCATTGTATATTGCAAATTGTTCCAGAAAATACAATACAAAGAATGCCAGGCAAAATGGTAAGAGTTATTGACAAAAGACAGAAATAACTTATTTTTTTTGCATATATTCCGATTGTATTAGTGTGGGGTATAAATGAATGTAATCGGTGTTGTACTTACCATTGCTGCAATTTTAACAGGTTTTGTTTTGGGTGGTGGAAAGCCGCTTGTTTTAATACAGGTATCGGAATATATCGTTTTATTTGGCGGTGCAGCGGGTATACTTGTTGCTTCTACTACACCTTCTATTATGAAGGATGCTATAAAGGTTATTGTTGGGTTTGCAAAGCCAAACCCTTTTAATAAAAAAGTATATTTGGAATTATTACTATTTATTTACAACTTATCAGTTAAAGTAAGAAAAGATGGCATATTATCACTTGAAGCCATTGTTGATAAGCCAGAAGAAAGCCCTATTATGCAGTCTAATACCTTTTTGCTTAAAAACAAAGAAATAAGAGAATTTGTAATTGATGCAATAAGAAACATTGTAACAGGTATTGAAATAGAAAAACTTGATGAAATGCTTGACTCTAATATTGAAGTAGTGGAAAAAGAGATATCTATAGCACCAAAAATGGTGGCAAAAATTGCCGAAAGTATGCCTGGTATGGGTATTGTTGCAGCTGTTATGGGTGTTATTTTAACCATGGGTGCACTTGGGGGTTCTATTTTAGAAGTAGGTCACCATGTTGCAGGTGCGCTTACAGGTACTTTTTTGGGTTTACTTCTTTGTTATGTGGTGATTGGTCCAATGGCTACTGTTCAGGAACTAAAAAATGAAGATTTTATGGGATATTTAAAATCACTTAAAGTTGGCATTATTTCTATTGCAAAAGGTGATGCACCAATTATTGCTATGGAATCTGTAAGACAAACAGTACCGCCAGTCTACCGTACTGAGTTTGATGAGGTAGAAAAGCTTGCAAAAGAGAGGCGCTAAATGGCAGACAGTACCAATTTAGTGCGAAAGAAGAAATGTAAGAAGTCAAAACCACCAGAATCAAGCGTATGGGAGATAGCCTATGGCGATTTTATGACTTCAATGATGGCTTTTTTCCTTGTTATGTGGCTTGTTGCAGCAACAAACGAACAGCAAAGAAAAATTATTGAGTATTACTTTACACACCCTATGCAATCTGTAAGCGTATCTCAAGGAAGCGGTTTAAATCCATCAAAAGGAGTATTTGATATAGGCTCAAAACAGCTTGTGGTCAGCCAGATGCCTTCTGAGAGTAAACCCATAACTATAAATAATCAAGCTTCCCAAATAAAAAGATATGAAAATAAATATGAAATGCAAAATCAAATGACATCAATTTTAGGTAGAATTCAAGAAGCTATTAAGTCAAATAAAGAAATTGCTCCTTATGGTGCACAAATAAAATACTCGATTAATGAAGAAGGTTTGAATATTATTCTATTTGATAAAAATGATAGACCAATGTTTGCAAATGGTTCCATTAAACCAGAACCATATACAATAGATATATTAAAAATCATAGCTTCAAACATTAGACCTCTTCCAAATAAGATTGTTGTAGAAGGATATGCTAATTATACTCCTGTTGTTTCTGGTTTATCTAATTGGGATTTATCTATTGGCAGAGCCAATGAAGCAAGAAAGATACTTGAATCTCAAGGTATTGTTTCGGAGCGCTTTAGTAGTGTTGTTGGCTATGGCGATACAAGACCTATGCCAGGAACATTGCCCCAAGATCCGGTTAACAGACGTATTGTAATATTGATTAAAAAGTTATAGTGCATATCAAATATATTACATTTTTTTAATATTTTTATTTAAATAATTAACAGTATTGACAATGATTATTTTTTATTGTATGTATTTATCCTTAAATTATATTTCTGTTTAAGGGGAGTAATAACGTGAAGTGGATGAAAGATGTTAAAACTTATACACCACCAGATTTTCATGTTATAAGGGATCCAGATAGGTGTATTAAGTGTAAAGCGTGTGTTGAGCAATGCTCTTTTGATGCTACATTTTACGATGAAGAAGAGGATAAAATATGGAACTGGGATGCAAAATGCGTAGGTTGTAATAGATGCGCTGCGTTTTGTCCAACAGAGGCCATTACAATAGAAAACCGCGAAAACCCTTATCGTATAAACGAAAGCTGGGGTAAATGGAATGTGGTTGGTGTCAAAAAAAGGGCAGCTTTTGGCGGGGCACCAGTTGTTTCTATGGGCTCAGATAAACCGTATATTGTGTATTGGGATCATATGCTTATAAATGCTTCACAGGTTACAAATCCATCGATAGATCCTTTAAGAGAACCAATGGAATTAAAAACATTTTTAGGCAAAAAAGTTGATCGTTTAGAGATAGAAGATGGTAAGTTAAAAACCGTTTTATTCCCTCAGCTTGAATTGGAAATACCAATAATGTTTGCTGCGATGAGCTACGGTGCACTGAATTACAACGTGATTGAAGCAATAGGCAGGGCGGCAGTTGAGCTTGGTACGTACTTCAATTCGGGCGAAGGTGGCCTTCACAAAGACCACTATAAATTTGAAGGCAATATAATAGTTCAGGTGGCAAGTGGACGTTTTGGGGTTTATAAAGAATATCTTGATGTAGCAAGTGCAATTGAAATCAAAATTGGCCAGGGCGCAAAGCCAGGCATAGGTGGTCACTTGCCTGGTGAAAAAGTTACAGCTTCTATTGCCCAAACAAGAATGATACCAAGAGGCACAGATGCACTTAGTCCTGCACCCCATCACGATATTTATTCGATTGAAGATTTAAGACAACTTATATACGCACTAAAAGAAGCTACAGAGTACAAAAAGCCTATTTTTGTTAAAATTGCATGTGTGCATAACATTGCTGCAATTGCAAGCGGTGTAGCTCAAGCCGGCGCTGATGTAATTGTCCTTGATGGTTTTAAGGGTGGGACAGGCGCATCGCCACAGGTTATAAGGGATAATGTTGGACTTCCCATAGAGCTTGCCTTAGCAAGTGTAGATGATAGATTAAGACAGGAAGGTTTGAGAGGAAAAATTTCTCTGGTTGCATCAGGCGGGATTAGAAACTCGATGGATGTAATAAAAGCAATTGCTTTGGGTGCAGATGCAGTCTATATTGGCACAGCAACGCTTATTGCCATAGGTTGCACCATGTGCCAGCAATGCCACACTGGAAAATGCGCATGGGGTATTGCAACACAAGACCCATTTTTGTCAAAGCGCCAAAACCCAAACATTGCTACTCAAAGGCTTGTTAATTTAGTTAATGTTTGGTCTTTAGAGATAAAAGAAACGCTTGGCGCTATGGGTATAAACTCTATAGAATCGCTAAAAGGTAACAGGTTAGCTCTAAGGGGATTTGATTTAACCGAAAAAGAAATGGAAATTCTAGGCATATTGCACGCAGGAGAATAATAAAATGAAGCTTGTTAAAATAAATGAAGATAACTGTGTATACTGTCATTTGTGTGAAGTTGCATGCAAAACGGAGCATTCAGTATCAAAAGACATTATCAAAGCTGTAAAAAAAGAAAATGTAATATCGAGGTGTACTGCGGAGTTCAATTATCCATACTCAGCTTCTATTATGTGCAGGCATTGTGATGATGCGCCATGTATTTTCGCATGTCAGAATGGAGCCATGCATAGAGATGAGAGAGGCTATGTAGTGGTTAACTCAGAGCTTTGTGTAGGTTGCTGGATGTGTATAATGGTTTGTCCATATGGTGTTATAAAGCAAGGAAAGCAAGGGGGTTGGGGCTTATCTGTAAAATGTGATTTATGTCCGGATAGAAGTATTCCTGCATGTGTTGAAGCATGCCCTAATGAAGCTTTAACTTTTGAAGAGTTGTGAGGATTTATTAAATGAAGTATGTAATAATAGGAAATTCTGTTGCAGGTATTAATGCAGCAACAGCTATCAGGCAAAATGATATTAAAGGCGAAATTTTAATAATATCAGATGAACAAGGCCCTATTCTAGACCACTTTTGCCAAACTGGGTAATTGGAGATGTAAGTTTTTCACAGGAGAGAATGTTTTATAGAAGGAACGATTTTTTTGAAAAAAATAATATACAAACATTACTGGGAACTCCTGTTGAAAGCATTGATACTAAGCTGAAAACAATTAAGTTATCAAACAAAGTAACAATTAATTACGATAAGCTTATTATAGCAAGTGGTGCGAATGCTATAATGCCAAAAAATATTACAGGTATCGATTTAGATGGTGTTTATACACTGACAAATATTAAAGGGGCAAGAAAACTTAAAGAGGATTTAGTTAAAATAAACTCTATTGTTATAGTAGGAGCTGGCTTAATTGGCACAAAAATGGCTTATGATTTGTCAAAAATAGGAAAAAAGGTAGTATTGGTCGAGCTTGCAAAAAGAGTATTGTTTCCAGCGCTTGATGATTATGCTGCAGCGTTGGTCCAGGAACAATTAAAACAAAAGGGAGTAGATATAATTTTAAATGACTCTGTTGTTGAGCTTGATGGTGATAAAACTGTTAGTCAGGTTACGCTTTCAAGTGGTAAAAAAATATTATGCGATGCATGCTTGCTTAGTGTAGGTGTTGCGCCAAATGTAGATTTTGTTGATAAAAATATAAAGCTTGATAGAGGTATTGTGGTTGATGATTATCTAAAAGCATGCGATGATTGCTATGCAGCTGGTGATGTTGCAAGTATTTATGATATTGTAGTAAATGTAAGAAGGCCTATTCCTATTTTGCCACTTGCAGCCAGGCAAGGTTATATTGCAGGCCTGAATGCAAGCGGACATGAGGTAAAGTTTGGCGGTGGTTTTGCAATGAATTCCATTGAGATTGGCAATGTAGGGTTTATTTCTATGGGATTAATTGAAAGCAATACTGATGAGGTACTCGAATACAAAAAAGATGACAAATATAGAAAGTTTATTATTAGAGATAACAAATTAATTGGTGTTATTCTTGTAAATAATGTTGAAAAAGCAGGTATGTTTAATTGGATGATAGAAAAAAAGTTTGATGTTTCATGGATAAAAGATACATTTTTAAACAATGATTTTGGGTGGAAATATTTTGATAAAGCTTTTAGAGTGTTAAGGCTTGATAGAAAATTACAAAGGTAGGTATATATGGTTGAGATAGAAAAGATTCAAAGTTTTGCCATTTCCAATGATCCAAAAGATGCTTCGGGTTGCGGTATTTTTGGGATTTTTAACACAAAAGGTGATCTTATAGATGGCAATAAAATTGTTTCTGCAATTGATATAATGCGCGATAGAGGCAATGGTTTGGGCTCAGGATACGCCGCATATGGTATATACCCAGAATTTAAAAATTATTATGCATTACATTTGATGATTGATGACGATTTAGCAAAGCGTGCTGTAGAGGATTTTTTAGAGCGCAGAGTAATGGTTGCAGAACGCAGCGGTATTCCCACAAGGGGAATGAAAAACAGGAAACGACCTATGTTTTTTGTATATTTTGTATTGCCAAGAGCCCAGGGCACAAAAGCAGAAAGCGAGTACATGAGCGAAACTGATGCCGATGAATTTATAAATAAGCTTGTGTTTTTTATAAACGAAAATATAAATGGTGCTTTTGTTATATCAAGCGGTAAAAACATGGGCGTATTTAAAGGTATAGGTTATCCCGATGAAATTGCAAACTTTTTTAGGATTGAACGTTACAAGGCTTATTGCTGGACAGCCCATAACCGTTTTCCTACCAATACACCTGGATGGTGGGGTGGCGCACATCCATTTGGTTTGCTTGATTGGACAGTTGTGCACAATGGAGAGATTTCGTCTTATGGGGCAAATAAGCGATACCTTGAGATGCACGGTTATAAATGTACACAAAAAACTGATACAGAAGCAATTGTTTATCTGGCGGATTTAATTGTAAGAAAACACAAGATACCAATAGAGTTGTTAGCCAAAATATTCAGTGCTCCTTTATGGGAAGAGATAGAAAGGATGCCACAAGATCAGAAAAAACTTTACAAAGCTTTAAGGATAATATATGGCAGAGCACTTCTCAACGGTCCTTTTTCAATTTTATTGACATTTAAAGGTGGTATAATGGCTTTAAATGATAGAATTAAATTAAGACCGCTGGTTGTAGGAAAAAAGGATGATGTATATTATTTTTCAAGCGAAGAAGCAGCTATAAAGCATATTTGCAGTGATATAAAAGATATAAGTTCTCCAGATGCGGGTGAACCTGTTATCGCAAAACTTACTGATGAA
>NZ_JAGDWY010000089.1:51429-53085 GCF_023256235.1 Desulfurella sp. | reverse complement strand
TGTTTATTATGGGGTAGAAGATGAAGAGGATTGATGCAAGTAATCTTAAATACAATGTTTTAAATGATATAATAAGGCGTGTAATTGAAGAAGGTGAAAATAAAATTATAATTGATGGTGTTTGCGGACAATACTATATTGGTTGTGGTATAGCAAAACCCGTAGAAATAGTAATTAACGGCGTACCAGGAAATGATTTAGGTGCATTTATGGAAGGACCCACCATTATTGTAAACGAAGATGCTCAAGATGGTATAGGTAATACGATGAGTTCCGGAGAAATAATTATTCATGGTAACGCAGGCGATGTATTGGGCTATAGCATGAGAGGTGGTTCAATATTTGTCAAAGGCAATGTTGGCTATAGGGCATGTATTCACATGAAAGCCTACAAAGAAGATGTAAGCCCAACAGTAGTAATAGGCGGTTGCGCCGGTGCTTTTATGGGTGAGTACATGGCAGGCGGCACACTAATACTGCTTGGACTAAATAGGGATAAGAAACGCTTGACTGGTAATTATTTAGGTACAGGTATGCATGGTGGAGCTATTTTTGTAAGACAAGACGTAGATGAATCGCTTTGCTCTCACGAAGTGCTATTAAGCGAGCCTGACGACAAAGATATGCAAAAAATCTTAATAAATGTAAAAAAGTTTTGCGATCTTTTTGGTTTTGATTGCGATAAGATAATAAAAGATGAGTTTGTAAAAATCACGCCGAAAAGTAAAAGGCCCTACGGAAATTTGTACATCCCGGGACCTTAAATATTAGGAGGTTAAACACATGAGAAAAAATACAAAACAGCGTGCCATGGTGTATGAAGAGCTTAAATCCCGCTATGACCACCCAACGCCAGAAGAGATTTACTACTCAATAAAGCCAAGATACCCAAAGATCTCTATAGCAACGGTTTATAGAAATTTGCGTATTTTGGCAGAAGAAGGCAAAGTAATAGAGATAAAAAGTGATAAAAACATTTTACGCTATGATGCAAAAACAGAACCGCACTATCATTTCAAATGTACAAAGTGCGGGGCTGTGCTGGATTTAGACATACCATATAATAAAGCTTTAGATGAAGAATTAAACAAAAAAGGTTACAAAGTTGATTACCATTCTACGATATTTTACGGTTTGTGCCCAAATTGCGCAAAGTAAATGGATCAAAATCACGAGTTTTTTGAATTAAAAGATAAAATTTTATACTTAAAAGGCAAGTGGGTTGTTGAAAATGCAAAAGATATTCAAAAAAAAATTTCGAATTTTGTTGGTTTTGAGCGTGTCGATATCTCGCTAGTTGATGAGATAGACACATTTGGTGGACTTTTAATATTACAAAGTTTTGATAAATCAAAGTTAAGTGGTAAAAATGAAAAAGTAGAAAGTGTACTTGAGCTTGTTTTAAGCAATCTTGCTAAGATCCCACAGGTAAAAAAGAAACCCTTTTTGTTGCGCTTTAGCAATTATTTGGAAAAAAAACTTAAAGACTATCTGTTTTTTTTGAATTTTTTAGGCAAATCAACAATTGATTTTATTTCAAAAATTTCGGATTTTGAATTTCGTACTTTTATAAAAGATATACAAAGCATGGGTGTGGGTGCAATTGGCATTGTAGGTATTTTGTCTTTTTTAATTGGTCTTGTTATCGCATATCAG
>NZ_JAGDWY010000089.1:44999-51419 GCF_023256235.1 Desulfurella sp. | reverse complement strand
CTGCTCAACTAAGGCAGTTTGGTGCAAATATTTTTATAGTTGATCTGGTTAGTATTTCAATTGTTAGAGAACTTGGCCCATTGATTGTTGCAATAATTGTTTCAGGCAGAAGCGCAAGCAGCTATACTGCTACGCTTGGCTTAATGAAAGTCCAGGAAGAAGTTGATACACTTGATACAATGGGCGTATCGCCATATACGCTATTGGTGTTGCCGCGCATACTTTCACTTTTTATCGTTATGCCCCTTTTAATTGTATTTGCTGATATTGTTGGGATTTTTGGCGGGATGATTATATCAAATCTTATATTGGGTGTAAACTATGCAGAGTTTTTGGATAGGGCAAGCCGTGTTGTTACGATAAAATCTTTTTTATCCGGTATAGTTAAGGGTCCTGTGTTTGGTATTGTAATAGCATTGATTGGTACAAGTGAAGGATTTAAAGTTGAGCAAAAAGCAGAAAGTATAGGTACACATGTAACTGCGAGTGTTGTAAAAAGTATATTTAGCGTGATTGTAATAGATGCAATGTTTAGTGTGATTTATAGATGGCTAAAGATATAATAATTAGCGTTAGAAATCTACAAAGTGCATACAATGATCGCATTATACACGAAAATTTAAACCTTGATGTTTACAAAGGGGAAATTTTAGCCATAATCGGCGGTTCTGGTTCGGGGAAAACCACGCTTTTAAAAGAATTAATTTTACTTAAAGAGCCAAAACAAGGTGATATTATTATAGATGGTATAAATATTAAACAATTGAGTTTTAAACAAAAACAGGCTATAAAAAACAAGATTGGTGTAATGTTTCAGTCAGCTGCATTGTTTAGTAGCTTAAGTGTTGGTGAAAATATTGTATATGTGATAAAAAAACGCTATAATATAGACGATGAAATGGCAAAAAATATGGCTATGTTAAAGATAAAACTTTCTGATTTAGACGAAAGCGTCTACTGGCTGTACCCAAGTGAGCTATCAGGTGGTATGAAAAAAAAAGCAGCTCTTGCGCGTGCACTGGCTGTTGACCCTAAGATACTATTTTTGGATGAGCCAGTTAGTGGCCTTGATCCTATAAGTGCAGATGAGTTTGACAAAACGATAAAGAAGCTTGTTGAGCTTTTAGGTATCAGTGTAATTATGATAACGCACGATTTGTCTTCGCTTTTAATAGCTGATAGAGTTGCAATTATTGCAAATAAAACAATTATTTTTTGTGATACACCGGACAAAATACACACCGTAGACGATGCCTGGGTAAAAGAACTGTTTATGGGAGAGAGGGGCAAGAGGTTTTTAGATGGAAACAAAGCCTAACTATATACTTGTTGGTAGTTTTGTAATTATATTGAGTGCTGCAATAGTAATTATAGTTCTTTGGTTGTTTGGCTACAGGACAAATGAATCTTACAAGACTTACCTTATTTTGACAAAATATTCTGTAAATGGTTTATCCAGTAATTCTCTTGTAAAGTACAAAGGTGTAAATGTTGGTAATGTTGAAAAAATAGATATAGACCCAAACAACCCAGAAATTGTAAGAATTTTTATAAAAGTAAAAAGCAATATACCAATAAAAACTGATACAGTAGCCACAGTTTCAGCTCAGGGTTTAACGGGTCTTGCTTCTATTGATTTAACAGGCGGGACAAAAAACGCACCTCTTTTAACAAGTGTTGATCATAGTGAGTATCCTGTTATTAAATCAAAAATGAGTGAGTTGCAAAAAATTTCTCAAGCTTTACCAAATGTATTAGATAGCGCAAACACCCTTATTAAAAACATGAATGAAGTTTTTAATAAAGAAAACAGACAGCAAATATCATCAATTCTAAACAACACAAACAAAGCAAGCAAAGAATTAGCTATTGATTTGCAAAATTTAAATTCAACATTAAATAAAGCAAATGAAGCTATACAATCTATAAAACAGGCAGGAGAAAGCGCAGATAGTGCTTTTCAATCTACAAATAAGCTCATAGCCACATTGCAGGAAAGTTCAAAAAATCTTACCCAGATAAGTTCTGATTTGAGTCAGCTAATAAATGAAAATAAAAATCAAATAAATTATTTTACACATGAAAGTATGTATAATTTAAATCGCATGATAGAAAACATCAATAAAACAGTAAAAACTACTGATGAGCTTGTTAATGAGTTAAGATCAAATCCTACTTACATAATATATGGGAAACCCAAAACTCCATCGCCCACTGAAAGGAGTAATCAATGAAAAAAATTGTATTTTTTCTTTTTTTAGGCTTATTTTTAGCTTCTTGTTCTGTAAGGGTTAAAAACGTAAACAATACCGGATATAATTACCTGCAGCCTGAGGTTTTTAATGTAAGCCAAAAAAATGAAATAAAAATAAACTCGGTTAACTTAGATAGCGTAGAGTCAAATAGACTTAAAAACAACTACATTTTGTATGAGTCAAATGGTGTTTATAATTATTTTGCTTATTCTAAGTGGATAAATTCTCCCCCAACAATGCTAAAAGATTTTATACTTGAAAATATAAAATATATCAAGCAAGACCCTTATGCAAAATATAGGCTTAAAATTCTACTTTTTAATTATGAGCCACATTTTAATAATAAAGAAAGTTTTTTTTACTTTAAAGCAAGGGCTTTTTTGTATAACTCTCAATATGAGCTTTTAGCAAGCAAAATGTTTGATTATAAAAAGGATTTTAAAAAGAATACAAATGAATCGATGCTGGATGCAGCAGGTAAAGCAACACAGGAATTTTTAGAAAACCTAAATGAATGGTTATTGGGAGAGTTAAAATGAATGTACTTGTTGTTGGCAGTGGAGCAAGAGAACATGCCATTTGTTATAAACTCTCACAAAGCAAGCTTTGTGAGAAAATTTACTGTGCAAAAGGAAACGCTGGTACATCACAATTGGCAACGAATGTTGATATATCGGTGCTTGATTTTGAAGCTTTAGCAAAGTTTTGTAAAAAAAATTCAATTGAGTTTGTTGTTGTTGGGCCAGAAGAGCCTTTAGCAAAAGGTATTGTAGATTATCTAAATTATGCTGGCATACTAGCATTTGGCCCCACAAAGATAGCTTCAGCAATTGAGTCAAGTAAAATATTTTGCAAAAATTTATGCAAAAAATACTCTATACCAACGGCGGCCTATGAAACATTTGATAATTTTGATGAAGCGTATAGGTATATAAAAAAGGCAATTTATCCATTGGTTATAAAAGCAGATGGTTTGGCAGCAGGAAAAGGTGTAGCTATTGCCAATAATGAATACGAAGCTCTTGCTCACCTCAATGATTGTTTTGCCAATAAAAAGTTTGGCGAAGCAGGAAGCAGAGTTGTTATAGAAGAGTTCTTAGACGGCGAAGAATTGTCTTATATGGTTTTTTGTGATGGCAAAAAATTTGTCCCAATGGTTGCTTCACAAGACCACAAAAGGGTTTTTGATAATGATTTGGGTCCAAATACGGGCGGTATGGGAGCTTATGCAAAAGCGCCAATAGTAAACGCTATACAAAACCAGTGCGATTCGTTAATAGAGCAAACCTTAGATGCTTTAAAAAGTGAAGGGATTGATTACAGGGGAGTTTTGTATGCCGGTTTAATGGTTGTAGATAACAAGCCTTATGTGCTTGAATACAATTGCAGGTTTGGAGATCCAGAAACTCAGGTGGTTTTACCTTTATTAAAAAGTGATTTGTTAGATATTATGCTTAGATGTGCAAATGGCAATTTAGGTGATTACAAAATAGAGTTCGAAGATAAATTCTGCGTAAGTGTTGTTTTAGCAAGCAAAGGCTATCCGGGGCCTTACGAGAAAGACAAGCCTATATATGGCCTGGAAAATGTTACTGACGCCATTGTATTTCATGCAGGAACATACAAAAAAGATTCAAAAATATATACAAACGGTGGCAGAGTGTTGAATGTAGTGGCGCTTGATAAAGACTTTAAAAAAGCTATAGAAAAGGCTTATAAGGCAATTGAGAGTATTCACTTTGATGGAATGCATTTTAGACGCGATATTGGCAAAAAAGCACTAAAGTACTTTTGAAAAGGAGGAAAATTATGAAAGTAGCAATTATATCCGGCAGTAAAAGCGATGAAAACATTATCTATGAAGCAAAAAAAACATTGGAAGAGTTTGGTATTGAATATAAGGTTTACATTGCAAGTGCCCACAGAAGTCCAGAGTATGTAAAAGAAATAGTTCAAAAAGTAAATGCTGAATTTGATTGCATAATCGCAATAGCAGGGCTTTCTGCAGCATTGCCGGGTTTTGTTGCATCATATTCAATTTTGCCAGTAATTGGTGTGCCGGTTGATAGTGAGATGTTTGGGCTTGATGCACTGCTTTCTATTACTCAAATGCCAAAAGGTGTACCTGTTGCATCTATGGGTATTGGCAAAAAAGGTGCACATAACGCAGCATTATTTGTGGCAAGGATGTTTGCGCAAAAAGACCCTGATTTAAAACAAAAATTACTTGATTATATTAAAAAAGAAGAAGAAAATATACGCAAAATTAATGAAGATTTGTAATGTCCAAAAAAGAGTATGCCTGTATTGCTGGAATTGTAATATTTATTGTTATAACAAGTTTTAAATTTGGAAACGATTATAGTGTATATGGTTTAAAAAAACCTTTGAGTCTCTCATACAGCAATGGCATATTGTATGTTGCCCAAAAAGATGGCTATATAAGCATGCTAGATAAATACGGTCATATATTGGAATTGGAGTTTTTGAATTTAAATGATCCATCAAGCATATTAACCTATCAAAATATGATTGTAGTATCAACAAAAGATAATTTATTTTTTTACCAAAGGCCATCTAAGCTTTTAAAAGTAGTTAAGTTTTCTGGAAAGATCAGACAAATTGCAAACTTTGGCAATGATATTTTGGTTTTGCTTGATACAGGGGATATTTTAAAAGTACAAAATTATAAAGTAAAATTTTTATTTAATATTAAAGGTGCTTCGTCAATTGCAACCAATAACAATGAAATTTTTGCAGTTGTAGGACACAGTATTAAATCCTACAATATAAATAAACAAGTTTTGACAAGCAAGGATTTTAGTGTACCAATTGATTATATTAGTTTTAATAATGGTTATTTAAGTGTAACATCTCAACAAGTAAACAGAGTTTTTATTTTAAATAAAGATTTAATGCTAGTAAAATCATTTAAATTTGAAAAACCAACATTTGCATATTATTCAAACCAAAAATTGTTTGTTTGCTCAAGCGATTTAGATAAAATCTACATCAGAAATAATTAGGTAATTATGGAATTTAAGTGTTTGAAAACTTCAGATAATGCAAGACTGTCTTTGTTGTGGCTAAAAGATGAAATTGAGCTACCTGCGTTTATGCCTGTTGGTACGCAAGGTATAGTAAAGGCGCTTTTGCCAGATACACTTATTGATATTGGTTATAAACTTATGTTGTCCAATACATACCATTTGTATTTAAGGCCAGGCGTTGAAATAATTGAAGCTTTTGGAGGGTTGCATAAATTTACAAATTTTAAGGGTTCTATTTTAACAGATAGTGGTGGTTTTCAGGTTTTTAGTTTGTCGGATTTAAGAAAAGTTACGCAAGAAGGTGTTGTTTTTAAATCGCACATTGATGGCTCATATCACCTTTTTACACCAGAAAAAGTGCTTGATATACAGTTTCGATTTAAAATTGATATTGCTATGGTTCTTGATGAGTGTCCAGCATACAGCCTTGATAAAAGCTTTGTAGAAAAATCGCTAAACGTAACGCTAAATTGGGCAAAACGCTCTTCTGTAATAAAAAGGCCATCACATACTGCTGTTTTTGGTATTGTGCAAGGTGGTGTGTTTGAAGATTTAAGGAAAAAAAGCGCCCTTGAGATTGCAAGTATGGATTTTGACGGTATAGCTATTGGTGGTTTAAGTGTTGGAGAGTCGCCGCAAATGATGTATGATACTGTGGCTTCTGTTATGCAATATTTGCCAAAAGATAAACCAAGGTATGCCATGGGAGTTGGTAGGCCAGAAGATATTGTAAGGCTTGTTGGTTTTGGTGTAGATATGTTTGATTGCGTAATGCCCACAAGAAACGCAAGAAATGGCTATTTATTTACCGATTTTGGTAATATAAACATAAAAAATGCTGCTTATGCAAAAGATGAATCCCCTATAGATGAACACTGCGATTGCTATACGTGCAAAAACTATTCAAGAGCTTTTTTGAGGCATCTTTATAAATCAAAAGAATTGAGCTTTTATACGCTTGCAACAATTCACAATTTAAGTTATTATTATAATTTGATGCAACGCATAGGGCAGGCTATTAAAAATAATAGTTTTGCTGAGTTTAGCAAAAGTTTTTTAGATAAGAGGAAATATGGATATAGTTGAGAGTTTGAAAAATTTATTTAAAGAAAGGT
>NZ_JAGDWY010000089.1:26435-44989 GCF_023256235.1 Desulfurella sp. | reverse complement strand
TCTGTTTGCCTTCACAACTTAGGAATAAGTGCAAGTATTTCACATAATGGCATTTTGGTAGTACTTAATAGGGTATCTTTAGATGATATAAAATTACTAAAGCAACATTTAAAAAAATTTAAAAAACTTTATATTTCTCCGCTGCTTTTTGAAGTTGACTTTTTAGAACAAAACAAAGACTATTTTTGTATGGAAATCCTGGAATTGAAAGAAAATATCAAGGTTTTGTATGGTAAAAACCCTGTCCAAAATATTGATATAGAATCACAAGCATTAAGGAATCAAATAAAAAGAGAAATAGCAAGTAAAATGT
Organism: Desulfurella sp.; assembly: GCF_023256235.1. NCBI lineage: Bacteria > Pseudomonadati > Campylobacterota > Desulfurellia > Desulfurellales > Desulfurellaceae > Desulfurella > Desulfurella sp. The sequence continues at coordinate 44,676 of NZ_JAGDWY010000089.1, read as the reverse complement.
TAGCAGTTCGCTCGAGTTTTTTAGAACTTACACTTGAGAGAAAGACTGTAGAAGATATTGCATACAGGTCTTTATATAATTTTTATTTGATTTCAAAGTATATACTTTACCTTTTGAACATAAAACAATCGCAAAATATTTTTGAAGATTTTGAAAATTATTTTTCAATAAGCTTGGAGAATACAAAAAAGCTATTTTTTATGCCAAAAAGGCCTACATTTGATAAACTACTACCTTTGTTTGAGAATTATTTGAAAGAATTGGATAATTTTTTGACTATTGATTTTTAAAAGGGGCTTATAATGAAGTTTTTATTAATTGGCATACTTATTGTGCTTGTTTTACCGTATATTTTACAATTTTTTTTGAAGTTTAAATCTAAAGATAAAAGTGATTTTTCAAAATCGCTTGGTGGATGTTTTTCAAGCGATTTTGATGTTTTTAACTAATATGGATCTCAAACAGTTTTTGTTTGAATTTTGCGTATTTTTAAGCGCCAATAAAGGATTGTCAATAAAAACAGTTGAATCATATGAGAGTGATTTAAATCCATTTTGCGACTATTTTAAAAATAGACAACTTGATAATATTAATTTGTTTGAGTACATAAATAATTTAAAAAAATTATACAAGCCAGCTTCTTTAAATAGAAAGCTATCAAGCCTGAGAGCTTTTTTAACATTTATAAACAAATATTATCCGCTTGATATTGATTTAGGCTATATAAAAAATATAAAAACAAGCTTCAAAATAGAAAAACCAATCGATTTCGAATCTTTAAAAACACTTTTTACAGATACAAGAAACGGTTTGATTTTGCTTTTTTTTTATGCTACAGGTTTAAGGGTTAGCGAACTTATCAATCTAAAAATAAGCGATATTTACTTTGATGCAGGTTTAATACGTGTTGTAACAAAAGGTTCTAAAATGCGTCTTTTGCCTGTGTCAATGGATGTTCTTTCAAAGATTAAAGATTACATAGCAAATACACGTAGCAATTATTTAAATAGCGAATCAAAGGATTATTTATTTCTAAGCAGGCAAGGCAGGCCATTTACAAGAGCAGCAATCTGGAAAATAATAAAACAAGAGTCAAGAGCTAAAGGCTTTGATCTGCACCCACACAGTTTAAGACATTTATATGCTACACATTTACTTGAAAATGGCGCTAATATAAAAATCATTCAGGAGTTACTTGGTCATTCAAGTTTAAATACAACTCAACGGTATACTTTTGTTAGTGATGAGGCTTTAAATAAAGCTTTTAAAGAAGCTGATTATTACAAAGAATAAAATGAAGGTAATAACATGTCACATTGAACCAGATTTTGATGCAATAGCAAGTGCAATAGCAGCTAAACTGCTTTATCCTGACGCTACAATTGTTTTTCCAAATTTACCCAAGCGCTCAAAAAAGAATTTTCTCATCCAGTCAACAATATACGCTTATGCGGACTTTCAAAAGGTAGACCTTGAAAGTATTGATACATTGATTGTTGTTGATACACGTCAAAAGTCACGAATAGGTGAATTTGCAAAAATAGTTGATAAAGTTAAAGTTATATGTTTTGACCACCATCCAGATGGCGATATAAACTGTCATGAGTTTTACTGCAAAAAAACTGGCGCAAACACAACACAGGTTGTCATGAAGCTAAAAGAACGCAATATAGATTTTAGCGCAGAAGAAGCAACGTTATTTATGCTTGGGATATATGAAGACACAGGAAAATTGCTATACCCATCCACAACAGTATATGATTTTGAAGTATGTGCATATTTGCTTGAAAAAGGGGCAAAGCTTGATGTGGTATCAAGCGTATTGGAAGAAACAATAGAAGAATCACAGGTTTATCTGTTAAATGAACTAATACACAACGCGCGTATTTTTGAGTACAACAATATTAACATTGTATTAAGTTTTGCGCAGTATAGCGAATATGTTGCAGAAGCAGCAAACATAGTAAATACATTTTTAAATATGAAAAAAGCAGATGCAGTTATTTGTGTATTCAGGATGCAGTCTAGAATTTTTATAATCGGTCGTTCTGTAAACGATAAGGTTGATGTTGCAAGGATTTTAAAAACATTTAATGGCGGCGGGCATAGTTTGGCAGCAAGTGCAACAGTAAAAGATTTAACGCTTATTGAAACACTTGATGAAGCAACACTTGCTATAAGAGATAGTTTTTTGTATATAACAAAAGCAAAAGATATTATGAGTACACCTGCTAAATGTGTTGAAAAAACTGACACCGTTGCTTACTGCAATGAGATAATGGCAAAATATGGTATAAATTCTTTGGTTGTTTTAGATAAAGGAGATTTAGTAGGTATTATTTCAAGACCAACGCTTCAGAGAGCAATTTATCATAATTATGCAGATGAACCTGTTGAAAAGTTTATGGTAACTGATTTTTATACTGTAAGTGAAGATACGCCGTTAGCAAAAATAAAAACAATAATAATTGAAGAAAAACAACGCATAATACCGGTGCTTAGAAACAGTGAGGTGGTGGGTGTTTTAACAAGAACAAATATATTGAATTTAATTAATCAAACCGAACAAAAACTTATGCACAAGGTTCTAAAGGTTGATTTAAAATTGAAAAACAAATTGGATGAAAAAATTTATAATTTTTTTAAAATCATATCAGAAGTTGCTCTCAATCTAAAAATGAAAGCATATGCTGTTGGTGGAATGGTTAGAGATCTCATTATGGATATACCCATTAAAGATATTGATATAGTAATTGAGGGAAATGCTATAGAGTTTGCTAAAGAGTTTTCAAGAGTTGTAGGTGGAAAACTTATTGCCCACAACGAATTTAAAACTGCAAGCGTTATTGTTAATAGTGAAAAAATAGATTTTGCAACTGCCAGACAGGAATATTACGATGAGGTATCATCTGGTTTGCCCCACATTGAAGAAAGCTCGCTAAAACTTGATTTATACAGGAGAGATTTTACTATAAATACGCTTGCTATAAGTTTAAATGAAAATTTTGGTGAACTTATAGATTATTTTGGTGGAGTAAAAGACATCAAAGACAAAAAGATACGAATTTTACATAATTTAAGTTTTATAGAGGATCCAACAAGGGTGCTTAGAGCTTTGCGATTTGCAGAAAAGTTTAATTTTTTATTGGGCCAGCAAACAGAAAAACTAATGAAGAATGCTCTTGAGCTTGGAGTTTTGAATACGGTTTCAAAAAATAGATTATTTCTAGAGCTTAGTTTGATATTAAAAGAAGAAAAAGCTGTAGAAATTTTAAAAAAAATCAACGATTATAAAATTTTTAAATATCTTCACAAAGAATTTTACATTGACGAAAGTTGTTTTAATTTGATTAATGAAGCTAAAGATTTTGTTAAAATGTGTACTTTCTTTTGCCCTATAGAATTCAAAGTAGAAGCTATTTATTTTTCAATATTAAAGTTTTGTTTTAGAAAAAAGTTCAATTTAACAAATATTTTAGGCATTGTTGATAGCAAAATAGAAAAAATATACAGCCAGATGATACAGATAAATGTATTTTTGTCAAAAAGAAGAAAAAAAAGCGAGATTTATTTTTTTTTAAAACCGATGATGCTCGAAGCGCAGATCGCTGCTTTTGCAATAACCAAAAGTAATTATGTGAAAGAAGCCCTGGTTTCTTATATAAGGGATTTACAATTTATAAAACCACTTGTGTTAGGTAAAGATTTGATTACTTTAGGATTCAAACCTTCAGAAATTTTTGGCAAAATTCTTAATGATTGCTTTGAAAAACAAATTGAAGGTGAATTCACAAGCAAGCAAGAAGCTATTGATTATATAAAAAACAAATATTTGAATTGATTTTTGCAATAATAATGCTATAATCACCCACAAATACGCGCAAATTTTGGGGGTTTGCAATGAAAAGTTACAATGTAGCAGTTGTTGGTGCAACTGGAGCTGTTGGCGAAGATATGATCAAAACACTGGAAGATTTCAATTTTCCTGTAAAAAAACTTTTGCCTCTTGCCTCAGAGCGTTCAATTGGCAAAAATGTTACTTACAAAGGTCAGGAGATACCAGTAGAAGTATTAAACGAAGAATCGTTTAAAGATATAGATATAGCTCTTTTCAGTGCTGGAGGTAGTGTTAGCGCAAAATATGCGCCTATTGCTGCAAAATCAGGCGCAGTTGTTGTAGATAATACAAGTTACTTTAGAATGGATAAAGATGTACCACTTGTTGTGCCAGAAGTAAATGCAGAAGATATTGCTATGTATAAAAACAAAGGTATTATAGCTAATCCGAACTGCTCTACTATACAGATGGTTGTAGCGCTAAAGCCTATCTATGATAATTTTGGCATTAAAAGGATTGTCGTTTCCACATACCAGGCAACAAGCGGTGCAGGAAGAAGGGCAATGGAAGAATTAATTGATGAAACAAAAGCGTTTTTTGAATTTAAGTATGATTCATATAAGCCAAAGGTTTTCCCAAAAAAAATAGCTTTTAATTGTTTACCACATATAGATGTATTTTTAGACAATGATTACACAAAAGAAGAAATGAAAATGGTAAATGAAACTAAAAAGATTTTTCACGATGATTCAATAAAAGTTACCGCAACATGTGTTAGGGTTCCTGTTTTGAGGGGACACTCAGAATCTGTTAATGTTGAAACCAAAAAGCCTTTTGATATAAATGAAGTTAAAGAACTAATAAAAAATGCTGCAGGTTGCGTACTTATGGATGATCCAAAAAGCCTAATTTATCCAACGCCTATAGAAGTTAGCGGCAGAGGAGAGACATTTGTTGGACGCATAAGGAAGGATGAGTCAATTGAAAATGGGCTTAATCTTTGGGTAGTAGCAGATAATTTACTAAAAGGTGCAGCTTATAATGCTGTGCAGATAGCTCAGATTTTGATCGAAAAATACTTATAAGGGAGGCCTTTTATGCAAACTTTTAGTCCAAAAAATATACTTGTTCCTACAGATTTGAGCGAGAATGCTCAAAAAGCTATTGAGTATGCACTTAGTTTGGCAAAAGCCTATGGTGCAAAATTGCACATTTATTACGTAATAACTGATTTACAAGCTGCACTTGGTTACGTACCATCACTGCCACTTGATAAGATTGAAGCTTCAATGAGGCAGGAAGCAGAAAACTACTTTGAGCATGTGAAAAATAAGATTTTGAAAGATTTTGATAATTTTGATATGCATATTGAAGTTGGGGATGCACCAAAAAAGATTGTTGAGTTTGCATCAACTAATGACATAGATTTAATAGTTATGGGTGCGCAAGGTAAAAGTGCTCTTGAGCGATTTGTATTTGGATCAACTACGGAAAAAGTTTTAAGAATGTCAAAGAAACCTATTTTAGTGGTGAAAATGTAAATGACCATAGAGGAGTTTGAAAAAAAACAAAAAAAAATTGCAGTTGTAGGGCTTGGTTATGTTGGTTTGCCTCTGGCAGTAAGCCTTGCTAGATATTTTAGTGTTATTGGCTTTGATATAAGTAAAAAACGCATAGAAGAACTTAATGAAGGCTTTGATATAACAGGTGAAACCGATAGCAGTTCTATAAAATCACCAAATATTTTTTACACAAATGACGCGTCTTTTTTAAAAGAGTCAAGTGTTATTATTGTTACAGTCCCAACACCTATTTTAAAAAGCAAATTGCCAGATTTAAGCCTTGTTGAAAGCGCAAGCTATATTGTGGGTAAAAATTTGTCAAAAGGTACAATTGTTGTATACGAATCTACAGTATATCCTGGTGTAACGGAAGATGTATGTGTTCCAATACTGCAGAAAGCTTCAGGTTTAACTTACCTCAGTGATTTTTTTGTAGGTTACTCGCCAGAGCGTATAAATCCAGGCGATAGGGTCCATACACTTGAAAATATAACAAAAGTTATATCTGCTTCAAATGAAGAAAGTTTGGAAATTTTATCAAAAATATATGGTAAGATTACAAATATATACAAAGCCCCAAATATAAAAACAGCAGAAGCAGCAAAAGTTATTGAAAATACACAAAGAGATTTGAATATAGCTTTGATGAATGAATTAAGCTTAATTTTTCACAGGATGGGGCTTGACACAAAAGAGGTCCTTGATGCAGCTGCCACTAAATGGAATTTTTTAAAATTTGAGCCAGGTCTTGTTGGTGGACATTGCATAAGTGTTGATCCGTATTATTTAACATACAAAGCTCAGGAATTGGGGTATTTGCCTCAGGTTATACTGGCTGGAAGAAGGCTCAACGATTCTATGGGTTGTTATATTGCTCAAGAGTCAGTAAAGCTTATTATGCAAAAAAACTTAGGCCATAATTGTCTGATACTTGGCTTTACATTTAAAGAAAACATAAAAGATACAAGAAACAGCCTGGTATTTGATATATACACAGAGCTTAGAAGCTTCAATATGAATGTTGAAGTTTATGACCCATATGTTATAAAAGAAGAAGTAATATCACACTATGGCAATGTAGCACTTATAGATAAAAGTGAACTAAAGCGCTATGATTGCGTGGTGCTAGCTGTAAAACATGAAGAGTTTTTAAAAGAAAAGATTTGGCTTAAATGTCTAAAAGACAAATCGTGCTTGATTGATGTAAAAAGCGTGGTTGACAAAAAAGACTTACCAGACACAGTCTATTTATGGAGGCTTTAGAAAGTGATTTTTATACCAGGATGTGCAGGCTTTATAGGATTTTCTACAACACTTACCTTACTTGAACAGGGAAATACATGTGTAGGCATAGATAATCTAAATCGATACTACGATGTTAAAATGAAACAAAAAAGACTATCTATACTAAAAGGTTATAAAAATTTCATATTTTATGAAGCAGATGTTGAAAACTTTGATACGCTAAAGCTTATATTTCAATTACACAGGTTTGATAGTATAATTAATTTAGCTGCCCGTGCTGGCGTTAGGTATTCGATGCAAAATCCCTTTGTTTATTTATCTACAAATACGCTTGGAGCGCTAAATTTATTTGAGCTTGCAAAGCATTTTGGCGTTGAAAAAGTTGTACTTGCTTCTACTTCTTCGCTTTATGCAGGTGAACCTTTACCGTTTAGAGAAGATTATCCCGTAAACAAACCATTGTCAGTATACGCTGCAAGCAAAAAAGCAATGGAAGCAATAGCTTATTCCTACTACCAGCTATACGGTATAGATGTTACGATGCTAAGATACTTTACAGTGTATGGTCCATACGGCAGACCGGATATGAGTATATTTAGATTTATAAAATGGATATACGAAGAAGAACCGGTCGTTATTTTTGGAGATGGTAGTCAGTCAAGAGATTTTACATATATTGATGACGCAGTGGATGCTACAATTAAAGGACTAAAAAAAGTTGGGTGTGAGGCTTTCAATGTAGGAGCAAATACTTCTTATTCTCTTAACTACATAATAAGTCTCATTGAACAAAATTTAGGTAAAAAGGCAAAAATTGTACACAAAGAGTTTCACAAAGCAGATGTTTTAGCCACACGTGCTGATTTTTCAAAAATTAATTCATTACTTGGTTTTAAACCAAAAGTAACTATTGAAGAAGGAATAAAAAGATTGTGCGATTGGTATGTAGAAAATGCATCGTTTTTAAAAGATATAAGTACAAAAGAGCAGGATAGATGAATCAAGAACTTAGTTTTGAACAGGCTCTAAAACGCCTTGAAGAAATAGCACAAAAGCTTGAACAAGAAAATTTAAATTTGGAAGATGCTTTAAAATACTTTGAAGAAGGAATGGAGTTGTCGAAGTTCTGTTCTTTGATACTTCAAAAGGCAGAAAATAAAGTTAAAGTCATTATGAAAGATAGCGAAATTGAAATGGAAAACTTAGAATGAATTACAGACAAATAATTGATTTAAAATTAAATCAGTTTTGTAATGATCAAAAATTACATATAGATAATTTTAGAGGAGCTTTATGTTATAGTCTTGTAAATGGTGGAAAGAGACTTAGAGCTATTTTAGTTTTAACTATAATAGAGCTAAAAAGACAAGTTAGTGAAGATGATTATAAAATTGCTATGGGTCTTGAAATGATGCACGCATATTCACTTATACATGATGATTTGCCCGCGATGGACAATGCCCTGCTTAGGAGAAACCTTCCGGTAAATCATATAGTTTTTGGTGAAGATCTGGCTATTTTGGCTGGTGATGGCTTGAATACAAATGCATTTTATATGATTTCAAACACAAACATATCACCCGAGAAAATTGTTAAGATAGTAAAAACATTATCTGAAAAAACAGGCATTTATGGCATGGTTTTAGGTCAGGCGGCAGATATCCTTTCAAGTAAAAACAGATTGAATAAACCACAAAAATGGCTTGTTAACTTTATACATAAAAATAAAACCGCGAGGTTTTTGCAAGCGTGCTGTGAGATTGGAGCAATTCTTTCAGATCAAGATGAACGCCCTTTTTCAAAATTTGGTTTATATTTGGGTATGTCTTACCAGATTATAGACGACTATTTAGATATAGTGTCTGATAAAAAAGTCTTGGGTAAAGATAAAAAGGATATTGACAATAATACACTTACGTATCCAAAAGTTTATGGTATACAAAAGAGTTTAGATTTGGCAAATAAACTGAAAGGTTTGGCGATTGATGCTGTAAAAAATATCCAAGGTCATGAAAGATTAATTGAATTAGCTGAATTTATTGTAAAAAGGGTTAGTTAGATGACAAAAATTGAAAGAAAAACAAAAGAAACTAATATAAAAATAGAGCTAAATATTCATGGTTCTGCTAAATATACAATTGATACAGGGATTGGTTTTTTTAATCACATGCTAGAAACATTATCAAGACATAGCAATTTTGATTTAAATGTGAATGCAAGCGGTGATATTGATGTTGATTACCATCATTTAGTAGAAGATGTAGGTATAGTTTTAGGTCAGGCTTTTTTTGAGGAAACAAGGAAAGCCAATTTTGAGCGATTTGGCTTTAGTATCATACCCATGGATGATGCTTTGGTATTGTCAAGTGTTGATTTAGCAAACAGGGTTTATTTAATGTATGATTGCCAGATAAGTGGAACCATATTAAATTTTGATGTAGAACTCATTGAAGAATTTTGGAGAGCATTTGTAAACAATGCTCGCATTGTTTTGCATATAAAGCAACTTGCTGGTTACAATAAACACCATATTATTGAAGCTGCATTTAAATCAGTTGCCCATAGCTTAAAAGTAGCCTGCACACCTTCAAGTGAAATTTTATCAACAAAACTTACGCTTTAGATGAAAACCATAACTTTTTATACTTTTGGGTGTAAAACAAATCAATATGAAACGCAATTAATGATTGAGTCTATTGTTAATAAATATAAAGTTGTTGATAAGTCAACTAAAGCGGATATTTATGTTATTAATTCATGTGCAGTTACAAAGTCTGCTTCGGATCAATCAAGGCATGTTTTAAGAAAACTTCAAAGGCAAAACCCAAACTCACATATTATTTACACTGGTTGCGATAGTTATCTGATTAACGAAAATGATTATTTTGATGCAAGCAATGTACATATTGTAGGCAATAAGTACAAATACGATATATTAAGTGCTATCAAGTGCAGTAGAGATACATCTTTATCAACTAAAACATACAATATAGACAAAATTGTATCTTTCTGGAATAAAAGCCGTCCATTTGTAAAAATTCAGGAAGGCTGTAATAATTTTTGCTCTTATTGTGTTGTGGCTCATTTAAGAGGTATTCAAAGATGTAAAGATTCTTCTTTAGTTATTAAAGAAATAGAGAACTTTGCAAGGCAAGGATTTGGCGAGATAGTACTAACAGGCACAAACATAGGGTCTTATGAAAATTTAAAAGAGCTGCTTAAAAAAATCGATTCACTAAAGTATAATTTTAGAATCAGGTTAAGCTCAATTGAGCCTATGTATGTTGATGAAGAGCTTATTGATATAATAGCTCAAGGAAAATTTGCAAAGCATTTGCATATACCTCTCCAATTTGCAAGTGATAGAATACTTAGATTGGCACGCAGAAACTATACTGCTTATGATTTTGAAAGAATTGTAAATTATGCTTCAAAAAAAGATATATTTGTAGGGACAGATATAATTGTTGGTTTTGAAGAAACTGATGAGGATTTTTTAACTACATATAAATTTATTGAGAATAATGATATTGTGTTTGCGCATATTTTTACATATTCTCATAGACCTTTTACAAAAGAAGTTTCAAATTATATAGATAATAATACTTTAAAAGAAAGATCAAATAAACTAAAAGAACTCATAAATATTAAGTTCAAACAAAAAATGCAACAATTTGTCAATAAAAATACACAAATTGTTGTCCAGCAAAAGCGTGCTTTTGTTCAAAATAATGAGTACAATCTTGCTATTGCAAGTCAATATTTTAAGGTCTTGACAAAAATAGAAAAAAAAGGCTTAATTGAAGGTAAGATTACTAACTTTGATGGTGTTTATGCGTACTTTGAAAGATAGAAATTTTAAAGACGGCAAAGATAAGATTATTTTTTTGGGTACAGCGGGCGGAAGATACAGTGTTTTTTACCAAATTCGCAAAAGTGGTGGAATCTGGTTTCACTTAGGCGGTAAAATATTTGTTATAGACCCAGGACCTGGTGCTTTAGTTTCAGCATTAAAAAATAAGATTAACATGTCCAAGATTGATGGTATTTTTTTAAGTCACAGACATCTAGACCACTGCGCAGATATTAATTCTATAATGGAATCAATGGTAATATCTGGAAAACGCACCAGGTATTTGTTTGCACCATCTGCAGCATTGGACGAAGATCCTGTAGTTTTACAGTACAATAGAGACAAATTCAATATACTTTACTTAAAAGAATATACAGACTATACTATTGGTGATCTTAAAATTTCCACAAAATTAACACATCTGCATACTACACCAACATTTGGTGCAGTATTTAAATCAGACAATTACTCATTTGCATATATTGCAGATACTTTGTATAGCGATCAATTAGCTATGGATTATAGAGCCGATGTAGTTATTGTAAATACAGTTTTTAAAAAACAGATGCCAGGGTATATGCATTTAGCTGCAAGCGATATGTATAACTTTTTGGAAATTTTTAAACCAAAAGTATTGATTTTAACACATTTTGGTATGGGTTTTTTAAATGAAAACCCTCATCTTGTTGCAAAAGAAATATCTCAAAAAACAAATACAAATGTTATTGCAGCATGGGATAATATGATAGTGGAGTTAGAAAATATATGATAGCAATAATTGCTAACCCAAAAGCCCGTAGATTTTCAATTAATAAGCTTATGCAGATAAAACAGATATTTAATGATTCGTTTAAAAAAGTGGATATTTTTTACACAAAAAGACCAATGGATGGTTTAGAGATAGCAAAACAAATTAAATCATCATATAAAATTGTGTGTTCTTATGGTGGCGATGGTACGTTAAATGAAGTTGTAAATGGGATTGTAGATACAGATGTTAAGCTTGGTGTATTGCCTTGCGGAACTTCCGATGTATTTGCGCTTGAGCTTGGCTTGCAAAGAAATGCTATAAATTGCGCAAAACGTTATTTAAAACAAAATTATGTTAATGTTCATTTGGGAGAGTTAAATAATAGGTATTTTATATTAATGGCAGGTGTTGGTATAGATGCTGCTGCTGTACTTGATGTAAACCATTCCCTTAAAGAATATTCAGGAAAACTTTCTTATTTTCTCAGCGGTATTAAAAGTGTAAAGTCATTTGATAGGCTAATAAGCGTTAAAACACCTTTTGGGGAAAAGCTATGCTACAGTGTAATAGCAGCCAATGCTAAAAAATATGGAGGTGATTTTTCCATTTTCAAAAAAGCAAATTGCTTTGAAAAAAATTTGTATGTTTGTTTATTTCACACAAAAAAAAGCCTATTGAATATAGCAAAATCTGCAATGTTTTTGTATTTTGGTATTAATTCAAATTTGCACGAATGTTTTTTTGCTGATGAAATTTTTATCGATAGTTTTGATATACCAATACAGGTGGATGGCGATTTTGCTGGTTTTTCTCCAGCAAGAATAAAGGCTAGCAAAAAATGCGTGAAAGTTTTGATTTAAAACCGTTTGATATTGTAAATTTAACCTATTATTTTTTTATAATTTGTCTGGTATTTATTTTTAGATCTCAAATACCATCGTATCTATTTTTAATTTTTTCATATATTTTTATTATGATTATTGTTGTTTTTGTTTTATTAAAGCCATATAAAGGTTATTTTTTATCCATATTCAGGTATTTTTACCCTGTAGTTTTTTTAGGGTTTATATTTGAATCACTTGCATTGATTGTGCCTTTTATACAACCAAGAAACAAAGATAATTATCTGATTGGCATTGATAAAATTTTTTTTTCAAAACCTATTGCAGAATATTTTTACGTATTTAACAAACCAATATTTAATGATATTTTTTCTATTTTTTATACTTTTTACTATTTTTTGCCACTCATTTTGTTGTATTTTTTATATAAGAAAAAATATTTTTTAAAACTTGAGTATTCTTTATTTGCTCTTTCTTTGGCTTACTATATTTCTTATATTGGCTATATGCTTGTACCTGCAATTGGACCCAGATACTCTATTGTATTTAGTCAGCCTATACAGGGAGGAGTTGTATACAATCTTATATCCACGTTTTTGGATAGATTTGAACATATTAAACAGGATTGTTTTCCAAGCGGACATGTGGCAATATCTGTTTTGACAGATATGCTAATATTTGATATTAAAAAAAGTGTTGGCTATGCTGTATTGTTAATAGTTATTGTATTAATTGTTTCAACTCTTGCTCTTAGATATCATTACTTTATAGATGATGTTTGTGGGTTGTTGCTTGCTTTTTTTTCCTATTTTATTGCTAAAATAGTGTATAGGAAAAAACTTTATGTTTGAAATAGCTCTTATTTTAATGGGCATACTAAGCGGTATTTTTGGTGCATTGCTTGGAATTGGCGGGGGAACATTTGTTGTTCCCCTTCTTGTTATTTTTTTGCATTATCCCATACATCAGGCTGTAGCAATAAGTCTTATTTCTATAATCGCAACAAGTAGTTCTGTTGCAAGTGTAAACGTTTATAATAAAATAACAAATATGAGACTTGGAATAACATTGGAGCTAGCTACAACGCTTGGCGCTATTGCAGGCAGCTTTATTGGAACTTTTTTAAAAGGAAATGTTATTGCCTTAATTTTTTCATTTGTTATGGCATTTATAGCTTATTTCATGTATTTTCACAAAGAAAATGAACAAAGCACATCTGTAACTCAAGCAAAAAGTGTTTATGCAAGCAATTATTTTGATTATGCTCTAAATAAAAATATAGAGTATGATGTTAAAAATTTAGGTGCAGGATTAGCTATAAGTGCTTTTGCAGGAGCTTTTTCTGGTATGTTGGGCATTGGTGGTGGCGTATTAAAAGTACCTGCCATGAATGCATTTTGTAAAGTACCTATAAAAGTAGCTGCTGCAACAAGTAACTTTATGATTGGTGTTACAGCTGCTGCTGGCTCTTTTATATATTTTGGAAAAGGATACATAGAAAAACCGCTTTATGTAGCTTTGATTGTTCTTGGTGTGATAATGGGTTCAAAACTTTCTATGCCAATAATTAAAAAAGTTCCACCGTCAAGGGTAAAGAACATTTTTATAATATTTTTGATATATCTGGCAATTGAGATGTTTATAAAAGGTGTAAAATGAATTTTGATTTAAATAAGTTTATTGCAAAAACGCTTGCAGTTGGTGTTTACTCAAGCATGTTTTTGTTTTGTGTTGCAATAATCGAAAATTTTTTTAAAAAAAGTAGCATGTTTGATAGAAGTTTTTTGGGTATATTTAAAGGATTATTTGCGCTTGACCCCAATTCTACATTATATGCAGGGATTGTAATTTTAATGTTAACTCCAGTTGTGAGAGTTTTGTTTTTGGCAATTGGATATTTTATAGAAGGTGATTTGCGTTTTAGTTTTTTTTCTTTTTTGGTTTTATTGATACTGATTTTTAGTGTATATTTTGGTGTACACTAATTTTGTTTTTTTAAAACAACCGACTCAATTTTGCCATTATATAAAATTGTATATAAATAATCATTTTCTTTTACGTCATCCACGCTTTTTATAATTTTATTGTCTTTTGTATATGTTATTGAAAACCCTCTTTTTAAAACATTTTTTGGGCTTAATGCAGTAATTTTATCAGTTAAGTTTAAAAGTAAGTGTTTTTTTTTCTCAAGCATGCTCAACATATTGGAAACAATCAAATTTTGAAGTTTTAAATGAGTAATTTTTTGTGCATTTAACTTTGCTATTGGGTTTTGAATCTTGATTCTATTTTCTAATGATTTAACTTTTTTGCTTTTGTCGAAAATAATGTTTTGTATTTTATGCTCCAGTAAAGCACTCAAATTATCATTTTTCAACATATTAACTTCTATATAATTTTCTACTAATTTAATTATTTTTGTAAGTTTGAGATTAAAGAAATTTGCTTTTTTTGAGTTCAGAATTCTGTAAAAATTTGAAAAAATAGTTTTTTTTAGCATTAATATAGACTTATAAAGATCTGCGTAAGCTTTTGTTAAGATTTCTGCTGCTGCAGATGGAGTTTCTGCAATTTTGTCTGCCACAAGATCGCATAATGTTTGATCTATTTGATGGCCAATCGCGCTTATGGTAGGGATTTTACAGTTTTTAAATGCAATTGCAATATCCAGATCGTTAAATATCCACAACTCATCAACAGAACCGCCGCCACGTGTTAGAATACATACATCAAGAGATAGTTTGGCATAATTTTCATTGACAAACTCAATTGCTTTTAGTATTTCTTTTTTTGCATTTTCACCCTGTACTGTTGCAGGATATATCAGTATTTCGAGTCCAGGGCTGCGTCTTTTTAGTATGTTTAAGATATCCTTTAGCGCAGCAGCTTGAAGACTTGTTATTATAATTACTTTTTTAGGAAAAAATGGTAGCGGTTTTTTGTTTTCAAGATAGCCTTTTTCAAGTAAGAATTTTTTGTCTTCTTCAAGTTTTTTGTACTTTAGACCATCACCAATGCTTTGAATATAAGAAATTACTAAATGGTATTGTCCATGAGGCTCATATAGGCTGATTCTTCCAAGTGCTATAACTTTTTGACCATTTACCAGCTGTTTTTTAACATTTTCATCAATATTTGATTTAAAGATGACACACATTAATCTGGCTTTTTGGTCAACTAAATTAAAGTACACATGTTGAGCGCTTGAAATTTTCAAGTTTGATATTTCGCCTTCTACAAATACTTCGTTAAAATTCCACTCAAGCAAATCTTTGATTTGTTTTGTTAGTTCAAAAACACTTAAGGGTTTCATTGCCGTAAATTTTTAAGACAAATTTTGATGAGCTCAGCTGTATCTAAATTCGGATTTTGTCTGTATATTTTATCTAATACAGGCAAAACCTGATCTTTTGAAAAACCTAAACTATTTGTTAAAACATCCAACAATTCAATAAGCTTTTCATCTGTTTCAAGTACTTTGTCTGATAATTCAAATATAATTGCACTGGCTGTTTTTTTACCAATACCCGGTACGCTTATAAGTTGCTCTACTTTTTTACCTGCAATAATGTGTTTAAATTCTTGTGGTGAAAATTTTGATAATATAGATATAGCTGTTTTTGCACCAATTTTTGATATTTTTCTAAGTTCATTGAATAAATATTTTTCTTCTTCGTTTAAAAAACCATACAACCTAAAACCAGTTTCACTTGCGATTAACTCCACAAATAACTTTACCTTTTTTCCAAGCTCAAGATTAAAGTAGGTGATCAAGCTTACTGTTATGCTAAAATGTATACCAGCTATGTTCATTACGACAAAACCATTTTTTTTATCAGTAATTTTCCCTTCTAAAGCGTAAAACATCTACAGCTCCACTTTTGCACTGTCCCAATCTCTACATTTTGGGCATTTCCAGAAAAATAAATGTGTTGAGTAACCACATGATTTACAAGTGTATTTTATATTAATCTGTAATTTTGATGCAAGTATCTGGAGTTTTTTATTATCAGATTGACTTGAAAGACACTTAACAGCCAAAACAATAGCGCTTTGTGTATAGTTATTGGATTTTAAAATCATATTTAAAACAGATAGAGCTTTTTTATATTTTTCAAGCTTTAAAAGGTACATTGCGCTAAAAAAAAGTATGTAATAAGATTTTGGGTTGTAAATAAGCACACTTTTTAAAAATTCATAAAGATCATACTTATCTTTTATATTATCTAAAATGAGATTTAAAAACTCATTTTTTACTTTTATTGCATCATACCAATATTGAAAAGCCTTTTTTTTGTCTTGATTCGCATAAGATATTTTACCTAAATTAAGCAAAGCATCAAAACAATTTTTATCTTCAACGAATGCCTTTTTAAAATAATCATAAGCTATATTGTAATTATTTGATTCTCTTAAAGCTTTTTTGCCAAGCTCACAGTAAATATGTGCCGTGATTTTTTTATCTTCACCAAATCTTTTTTGCCATACAAGCGCGCTTTCCCAATCTTTTGAATCCTCATACACCTCTTCTAAGTACTTTTTTAATGTATTATTTTTTGGATCTAAAGACAAAGCATTTTTGAATGTTTCTTTCGCTCTATCGTAGAGTCCTGCTTTTTTATAATCTATACCTATATTTATATAAACTTCAATTTTTTTTTCTCTATCTAATTTTCTTGCAAGTAAACCTTTATGGATAATTAAAGCCCTATTGATTTCTCCTTTTTTTCTAAAAAGATTGCCAATACTAATATATACATCCACAATATCTGGTTCAAGCTCTATTGCACTTGTGAGCTCTTCTATTGCTTTGTCTGTTTTATCTTCAATTATGTAGTTTATGCCTTTTAAATAAGCGGTAATCTTCTTTTTTTCAATTTTTCTTTTCTGTTCTTTTACTATGTAGTATATAACTATTATTAGCATTATTGCAGCGCTTATCAGTAATATATCATTAAATTTAAAAAAATTACTCATCTTTATTTAGCGTAAGTTTTCTTAGTGCAATAACTTCGTCTTTTAGTTGTTTTATTTCTTTTTTGTATTCTTTTATTTTTTTGGTGTAATCTATGTCATCAATAAGACACACAATTTGACTTGCAATCAACCCTAATAAAAAAAATACACCTATTACAAGCCATATAGGACATTGTATTATAAAACCAAGTATATTCAAATTAACTTCAATTTGCTGATTATAATAGCTAATTATAAAAGCAAAAGCACTGATAACCAGAAAACTCAAGTTTTTGAGTAATTTCAAATAAACTCCTTAATTTTGTTATATGTAGCACGTAAACCTTCAGATATTACCTTTGTATCGCAAACTGTGCTCATAAAATTTGTATCTCCAATCCATCGTGGCACTATATGAAAATGTATATGATCTGCTATACCAGCTCCTGATGCGCTACCTAAATTCATTCCTATATTTAAACCATTTGGTTTAAATGCTTTTTCGAGAATATCACAAAATTTTTGAACAGTTTTAAAAACATCAATACTTTCGTCGTTGGTTAATAATTTGATGTGGTTTATGTGTCTATTTGGAATTACCATTATATGTCCGGGATTGTATGGAAATATATTCATAATAACAAAACAATGTTTGCTTCTGTATAATATATAATTATTTTCATCTTTTTGTTGGTTTAAAGCATCGCAAAAAACGCAAATTCCCTGTTTTTTTTCACTTAAAATATAAGCCATTCTCCAGGGGGCCCATAGTGTTTTCATAACTTTATATACCTCTTTTGTCAATAATACGTTTTGCTTTTCCTTCGCTGCGTTCTAGGCTGTATGGTTCTACAAGTTTTACATCAAGTTCTATGCCAAGTATAGTTTTAAGTTCATATTTTATTTTTTCGAGCATAAGTCTTTGCTGTTTCATTTCATCAAAAAAGATATTTTCATTTACTTCTACAAGTAAAGTAGCTTTATCCAAAGCTTCTTCTTTTTCTAAAACTATTTGGTATGCGCTCATAACGCCTTCAATATTAAACAATGCTTCTTCTATCTGTGTTGGAAAAACATTTACACCTCTTATTATAATCATATCGTCACTTCTTCCTATTGGTTTTGACATTCGTGCCATAGACCTCCCACAAGCACATTTTGACTTATCCAGTTTTGTGATATCCCTTGTCCTGT